>NZ_JBFEGN010000093.1:0-13428 GCF_047228825.1 Siminovitchia jepli | reverse complement strand
GTTTAAACGCGCTTAAAACGCTATGCAGGCTCGAATCAATCGAAAACAGGCCGGCAGGCAGACTATCCCCAAAAAAGAATAGTCCTCTCACTAATAGTAAATTTATTTTCCATTTTTTAGGTAAAAAAGTGACAGAAGTCCCACTGTTTATGTCTTTTGTGTGAATGTTTATAATTATTATCGCTAAAAATGAGTCTAAAGACCAACAAATATTTTAATTTTTATGTCCCAATTCCTTGTATCCATAAAATTCCAGCGAATAATACAGGCTTTAAAAATGAATTGCAACAGGACGACCGGCTGCCATTTCCGATCGCCCTATGTATCGCGCGTGCCAAACCCCTACCGATTGCCAGTCGATAGGCCGCGCATATTACCCTGCCCTCCGTGGCCAAATCCCGTTACTCCACGGCACATCATCGGGCTGTATCTTATATCGGCAGTTTAATGAGTTTAGCCGCCCTCGATAATGTCGTTATACTTCGTCACATGGCTTCCGTATTCGTAAATCTCCATAACATTGACCGCCGATACCATAGCGTAGAGTTCGCGCTTTAGATCGTCATTGTCCGGCCTCTTGTGTAATAATTCCGCAGTAGCTCGGATATGGGCGCGCAGGCCCTCGATTGCGTGAATCATATTATCGACTCCTTTTACTATATTACGGAATATCGTAATCCGCTTCTTGACTCTAGTATAATTCCGCTATATCGTAATGTCAAGCATAAATTTACGATTTTACGTAATTTATGTATAATCGAATAAAAAGGAGGTTTTACGGTATGGAAAAAGGAAAGGAAGCACTGGCCGCGCTATATAGTGAAAGCGAGGAAAAGGAACGCGATCCATTAAGGATATACGTCCGATTAAAAGAAGTTTTAAAATCTCGGGGCATATCGCAGAAAGAACTTGCGGAAATGACCAATATTCGGCCGGCTGCAATCAGCGAGCTTGCGAATAACTTGCGAACGACTATCAACCGCGAACATGTCGAACGTATTGCGGAAGTATTAGGTATCGATCGATTGGAAGAACTTATAATATTCGAACACGAAAGCGAGCTTTGGAATCCGGGCAATCGAGCCGAACAGCAGGCGTATATCGACGAAGGATTGACGAAGGACTAGCGCCGTGTTTAAAATACCCTAGGACGCTCGTATCGGCGTTTTAAGGCCTATAGAATAAAACGTATTAGAACGCAAACAGAACGCTTGTACGACGCTTATAATGCGTCTAAATGACGATTGAACCCCGCGGATTTTAAAATTATATCGCGCTATTTTTTAAGGCTGGGATAATAAAATTTTCGGTCGAATTTAGAGGATAGCAGGCGACGCGCAGGAAATAATAAGGTCGCCGGGGGGTTATTTCCCAGCGGTCTTTTCCTCGTTCAATATCTTATAGATTGTACTGCGCCCGATCCCGTATTCCTTAGCAATATCTGTCGCGCTTTCTCCTGCTTCGAACAACTTTCTTATTTGTCTTTTAGTCTTCTCATCGATCGCTGGCCTTCCTCCGGTTCGACCTCTACGCTTAGCTGCTTCGAGCCCTGCGCGTGTTCTCTCGCTGATAATATCACGTTCAAACTCCGCAAATACCGCGAGCATACCGAACATTGCTTTACCTGTTGAAGTTGTTGTATCGAAACTGTCTGAAATGCTCACAAATTCGACTTCTTTCTCTTTCATTTCTTCTGTCAATGAATATAATTCTTTTGTTGAACGAGCTAAACGATCGAGTTTATATACTGCGAATAAATCCCCCTTAGTCATCGCCTTTAGTGCCTCATTTAACTGCGGCCTTTTCTTACGCGATGATACCTTCTCTATGTATAGTACTAACGACTTCCCTTTCTCGTTTGCATAACGTTTTAATGCGTCTACCTGCAAAGCTTCGTCCTGTCCGCCAGTACTAACGCGTACGTATCCGATTATCCTATTCGTCATATAAAGCCCCTCCGTCTATTTGTCATACGTTATATGTAATTATTAATATAGACGACTTTATAGACAGATGCAAGTAGAAATATCGCTTATAAACGTGATAAGTGCGATCGTTCTAAATCTGTACATAAAACAATCGTTAAATAGACTGAATAATCGAGGGGTGGAGTTTCCGAGGGGGTCACGCGCTAGGGCGCCTCGCCTGATGTTTCTGGGAAATATTCGGAAGTATCCGGCTGCTCGTCCGCGTATATGCCTTTGAATACCCGCTCGAATAAGTCGGGACGTTTTTTAAATACGGCGATAAGGTACTCCATACTCGAACGTCCGATGCCGGCTTTCTCGGCGAGCGCTTTCGCTGTTGCGCTCTTACCCCCGAAACCTTGCCCCAAATCTGGGGTAATGTCGGTTCGAGTTCCTTGATTCTCCTTCGCCTTCATCCGCTCTTCCTCGTAAAACAACCGAACGACTAGCGCCGCCTTCTGACCGCTTTTTAAATCATCGCGATTTAGTTTGGTTGCGGTAATATATGCCGGAATTTTATCTTCCGAAATTTCTTCTATTATTACGCGAACACTTTCGATGTTTAATTCCTTAGCTGCTTTTAGACGATGCTTTCCGTCAATTACTCGGAATCCCTTCGTTACTACTAGCGGTTTTAGTATATATATATAAGTTATTAGGTTCAAAAACGTACACTGCGATAAGGTAATACATGTTCGACTTACCAACTCCGGCTTTCTTTCGAAGTATTTCTGCGGTCTCTCCGTCTACTGACGAAACCTCCAGATTTGGAGAGTTCGTCTTTCTTTCGAAGTATTTCCGCTGTTTCTCCCGTTACTTCTATCGCCCTCTCCAAATTTGGAGTGCCCGATCCATTCCACCGAATATCGTTACCGATCGTCCCGCCTTTTTAGCTAATTCTATGGAAGTATCCCGACTTAACTTACTTTTTGCCAAATCTGGCAAAATGTCATTTCCCGAGTGTGCAAATTTGCAGAGTCGGAGTTTTGCTTCAAATTCGCCAAACTGTTCGCCTTTGCTTCCTGCGCCAGCCCCTCGTAAAACAACCGAATAACTAGCGCCCGCGAGTACTTCCGACTTGGCTTGCGCTTTGGCTGGCGTGGATTCGGATGATTTTCCGCTAATTTCATAGGTGAGCGAGACGGGTAAATCTTCGAGAAACTCTTTTTGCTCGCTGTTTTGACAATTTGTCAAAAGATTATATCGGTCAATAAGTCGGTATACCTGCTTCATTGTAAACCCCAAATACCCGCACCATTTGACAAAAACTCCTTCATATTTGTTATGACTTGCAAGCCTCTGTTGCGCATCGTACAATTCCTTGCCTAACTCCGTATATGCCTTTCCGACAATCTGGCGCATGTTTGATTCTTTCTGACGGAGAAAGTCTGCGATAAGCAAGTATTCCGCAACGTCGAGCATTTGATACGGTACTTTCTTCATTCCGATAACACGTGACGTCACGTATTTACCGTCGCCTAATTCCTCGAACACGCGGACATATCTTCGGGCTTTTTAACTTCGCCTTTTTCCGTGATGTGCTCGGCTTCGCGCTGTTCGGGCGGTAGGGTTGCGATTTCGTAGAGTGCACGGAGTCCTAAATGTCCGAACGTTCGGACATCCTCTCCGATATTAAAACGCCATACATACGCCTATGTACGTTGTTACTGCGGATTATCCATAAAGCTCCGCCATACTCTCGAAGTATAACCGATCGAGCATACGATCAAGTACGCCATTATAATAGCCGGCCAGGTTCTCGATCTTCTTCGATTTAGTCGCCATAATCGCAGCATGTAACGCACGATAGCCGATGGCCTCAACGCTATGCTTATCGAAGGCATTAGCGCGGAGTAGTGGCGTGCTGTGGCTTAAATAGACGCCATATAAGCGCGATACTAGGCGTTGACTATCCTTGCCTATCGTTGAGCCTATAAACGCCTTAAATCGAGCGTAAAACGGTTTATAATACGTATTAATATAATTAATATTATTTAGCTTTTTAGAAGGAGCTTCTTGGCGTGACATTTCCGGTGCGACTTCGGAGTATGTACTCCGTTTTGATTCGGACATTTTGTCCGGAACCCCGGGGTTTCCGTTTTGCTCGTCAACCAGTTTGACTACTGAACCGTGACACGTGGCACGCTTTGAAGTGGCGACCCGGGTCGTCGTTTGCTCTTGACAATTTGTCAAAGGCAATATAACGATAACATTCGTCGACTGTCTCCGATCCCCGCCATCGCGCTTAGTTTCGTATTGCTCGATGATGCCGAGCGCCTCTAATCGATTGCATACTCTAATAACAGTACGGCGTACCTTTCCGACTGCTTTTCCGATATTAGTTTTCGAGAGATAGCATACGCCCGGATATTTGCAGCTGTAACGGCTGATTACGTCCAGGACAGCGCGCTCTGTTTCGGATAGCTTATGCGCCGACCTGTGCGCTTTGATTGCTTCGTTCATTTCTTCGACTGATTGAAACGTGGATAGTTTGCGATATGTATTTTCGTTTGCTAGTAACATTTTCGACGGCTCCTTTTTAGGGCGCCTAGTTATACGAATATATGTTCGGTTTGAAACGTATAACAAATAACACTTGCGGTATATCGATTTTTTCGATAGACTTGACGTAGGGTAGTCGTCAGTTCCGCAAGGGCTGGCGCTTTTTTTATTTTTATTTAGTCGTTCTCCGACAGACGATACATCGATGCGAATAAAAGTCATAACGATGTTTTCCTCGTAATTTACAGTCTATCCAATGCCTGATTGCACGCATTATCTCCCCTCATTTCATAAGTTTTTAACGATTTCTCTTATAGCGATTCAACGGTGATACGTCGTCATGACTGCGGCGCATTTCCTCTGTGTCCATCTGTATATAACGCCTCATAGTTCGAATGTCCGCCCATCCTCCGATTTTTTGCAATGTGAACGGATCGCAGCCGTTTAATATCATATTCTTGGCCCATGTATGGCGGTAAACGTGCGCAGTTACTTTCTTACCTGTCACGCCTGCTTTATCTGCGTAATACTTCAAACGCTTATTAAACTGGTTTTGACCTAATGGCTCGCCGTAGCTTGAAAGGAATATTCGATCAGTTTTAAAGTGCAGTCTATTTTCGTCGATAAGTTGGAGCAACAACTTAATAACGTGCGTTGAAACCGGCACTAGGCGCGGCTTGCGGTTCTTGCTTACTTCGCCTGGAATTGTAATAAAACGCGTTGTAAAGTCAATGTCACCGCTTCGCAGGCTTATTAGTTCTTGCGCTCGGATTCCAGAATCGAGCAATACATTAATAGCAACGAAATCACGAAAGCCTACGTAGTCACGCAAGTTGGGCTCTTTTAAAATCGACTTTACTTCATCGTCGGTTAAGCAATTAGTTAAATCGAAGTCCTGCCGCAATAACTTAACCTTTTCCATTGGATTGACCTCGATTAAATCTTCATGCGCTAGGTAATTAAATAGTGACCGCAAGCATCGCAGGTTAATGTTAATCGTCGTATCGGACAGCCCTACGTCCTGTTTATCTGCGTCGATATATTTATGACCGGTATACTTGCGCTTATCGTATTTCATGTAATTGATGTAATTACGAAAGACGTCCGGGCTTAGCTCGTCCACAAATTCAACTTCGTAATTATCGAGTAGCCAATCGGTAAAATAACGGAACATATTCGAGTAATCTTTTAAAGTCCGATCCCGTACACCTTCGGCTCGTTTTCCCGATAGTACGTAATCAAGTGCTTGATCGAGCGTTAATTTCGGATACGACTTTTCAGACCGGTCCAACTTCGTGACCCTTTTCCGCCTCTTTAAAGACAAAAAAACGACCTCCTAACGTTGAATTCGAAATTCATCGCTAAAAGGTCGTTATTATTAATCCATAATCGGGCGTTTGGGGTTGTTTATATGCCGTAAAAGTACCGTAAATGCTCGGATTAAATCCTGAAATCGGCAACCCCTCGGAATAGTTTACGATTAGATTATCGCTTAATATCCCGAAATGCCAAACGCTGATAAACGTTGTTATACCGCTAGCATTCTTCCGGCGTTCCGGCTACTTTGGCAGTCCGGAAAGACGATCCGCAGCCGCAAGACACGAGTGCGTTGGGATTATCGATCGTAAACCCGCCGCCCATTAAAGATTGTTTAAAATCAATGGTGGTTCCGGCCACGAGCGGTGCGCTGTCCTTGTCGATCACGACTTCAATGCCGTGTTGTTCGAAATGCTCATCCGTTTCCGTTTTTTCATGGTCAAGACTCATGCCGTACGATAAACCGCTGCATCCGCCCCCATTGATCGAAAAACGAAAATAAGCACCCTCTTCGCCATTTTCTTTGATCATTTCCTTAATCCGCAAGGCAGCCGCCTCGGTTAAAGTGACAATGGCACTCATGAATCCGCACCCCCTCCTGCAAAATAAAACCTTTCTTTATATTATATACCCCGCAGGCGCTATTCTCAACCAAACGGTACCGATCCAATTCCCCCTTGGCGTCCATTGCTGCCATTTTGCCTGCCGTAACATCTACATGAGAATACGGGAAACAGCAAGGATTTGCAGGCTTTTTTTGAACACTGTTAAAACATCGGATTTTCCTCTATATATTGGTAAATATTTTTTACTAAGTCATCTGGTGTTTCGCCTGTAACGACCTCGCCGTTGACGAGCGCATACAACGTTTCGGCACAAAGATCACAATGATCCAGACACCCATATTCAACGATATCGAGATTCGGATCCTCTTCAAGCTTTTGCAGGGCTTCATATCCACCCATGCCCAAATTGCTGATACAAAATTCGACGATCGGATTCATTCCATTTCACCTCATAATCAGTCATAATGCTACTCCTTTCATACCGTTTCGTCAACGTCGAAGGTTTACATAATCAACATGACTCCGGTTGTATATAAATGTAGATTTCGATATACTTTTACGTGGGATATATGACCGTATTGTTAACTATTTCTTATTTTTCTTTCAATATAGATGGCAAAAGGAGATATATTTTATGAAAAAATTAGTCCTGCTTGGCGGAGGCTATGGGAATATGCGTGTACTGCACCGCTTATTGCCGCACCAACTGCCAGACGATGTATCGATTACACTGATTGACAAGGTTCCTTACCATTGTCTAAAAACCGAGTACTATGCTTTGGCAGCCGGAACCATTTCCGACCAGGAAGTCCGCGTACCATTTCCGGAACATCCGCGTTTAGAAGTAAAATATGGGGAAGTTACAAACATCGACCTGGACAATCAGTTGATTTATTTGGATCAAGGAGAACCTGTTGCTTACGATGATCTGATTATTGGCCTCGGCTGCGAAGATAAGTACCATAACATACCAGGCGCCAGAGAATTCACCAACAGCATCCAAAACATTGGCAATGCAAGGAAGACTTATCAAATGTTGAATAACTTGCCGGCCAATTCCGTTGTGAGCATTGTCGGCGGAGGTTTAAGCGGTGTCGAACTTGCAAGCGAATTGAGGGAAAGCCGCTCCGATTTGGTCATTAAATTATTTGACCGCGGTAAAATCATACTCTCTGCTTTTCCCGAAAGGGTCAGCCGATACGTACAAAGCTGGTTCCAAACAAACGGAGTGGAAGTCATTAACGAGGCCAACATCACGAAGGTGGAAGAAAAGACGCTGTATAACCACGATAAGCCGGTCCATTCGGATGTCATTGTTTGGACGGCGGGGATTCAGCCAAACCGCATTGTTCAGGAAATGAATGTCGAAAAAGATGCGCAGGGCAGAGTGGTTTTAACAAAATACCATAATATTCCAGGTGATGAGCATGTTTATGTTGTGGGGGACTGCGCCAGCCTTCCTTATGCCCCGAGCGCCCAGCTTGCCGAGGGGCAGGCTGACCAAATTGTCCATGTTCTCCAAAAACGTTGGAGTGGCCAGGAGCTGCCGGAAGATCTTCCAACCATCAAGCTAAAGGGCGTACTTGGTTCCCTTGGCAAAAAACAAGGATTCGGACTGATGGCGGACCGGGCCATCACCGGAAGAATTGCACGAATCCTTAAATCCGGGATCCTTTGGATGTACAAATATCATAACGGTTAACATAAAAAGCCGGAGCCAACGAATTGTGCTCCGGTTTTTTTTACATGGCCTGATACCCATATTCCTCCAGCTTTTTGAATACATCCTTCAGACGGGGATTTCCCTCGCCGACAATTTCACTTCCTACTGTCACAACGGGATAAAACAAGTCTTCTTCAATAACCCGTTTTGAGAAAGCTCTTGCTTCTTCTTCTTCCGGAGGGTTAAAAATATCGATATAGCGAATTTTAAACGGCTGGTCCGGAAACTTCCTGGAAATGGCTGCCTCCAGCCACTCGTACGTTTCTTTGGATGACGGCAAATTGACACAGCTTGCGCAAATTTGTTCAGCGCCATATACGAAAATTTCAGCTTCTTTTTTCATGCCCCTCTCCCTCCTTTTCCTTATTGTACCGTTTTTTAAAAGAATTCCAACAAACTTGACGATAGATTTTTTTTTTGTTTCTGCTTATAATGAGGATAGGAAAGGAGTAGATTGGAATGTCCGATCAAACAATGCTCGATCAAGTTCAAGAAGTATTAGATAAATTGCGTCCATTTCTGCTTCGCGATGGCGGTGACTGCGAACTCGTAGATGTTGATGAAGGAATCGTTAAATTGCGCCTGCTCGGTGCATGCGGTACTTGCCCGAGTTCCACCATTACTTTAAAAGCCGGTATTGAACGGGCTTTAATAGAAGAAGTTCCAGGGGTCGTTGAAGTAGAACAAGTGTTTTAATCAAAAAGCGATGCGGTTCAACCCGAGTCGCTTTTTTTTTGAAAAAGTTGGTACGGAAACCGTTTAGTAAAGCTTCAAACACTTATCCGCGGTCCGGAAATGCAACAAAAGCAAAGCAGCAGTGCTCCTCTAAAGCCATTCCAATACCGGCAGTTTTTGATTGACGTCTGCCAGGCCGTAAAATGACCGGAGAAATTGTTCATAATCGGAAGTATCCCGCAAATGCCTCTTCATTTCTTCTTCAAGCCGTTTCTGTCTCGGCTGTTCATTCCCCTGATAGTAGTCTTCAACCGTTACAAAATAATGGAGAGGAAATAAGAGCCTGGCATATACCAATCTCCATCCAAATGGGGAAATGGGGGCAATTGATTCGTATTCGTACAAAAAGGATTGCAATTCGGGACGCACAGCGCGTCTGCTTTTAAAATATTGATTGCGGATCCATTCGGCAATATCTCTTGAAGGATGATCATACACCCAGTCAAAAGGGTTTCGGATTTCTTGTTCGCCTGCCCATAAGCCGTTAAAAAAGCGTTCGTGGCAAATGGCAGCCTGGTCCCAATAGGAAGGCCGCTCATCCAATTCAGTATCCGTTACGTATTGAATCGCATTTTCAGCAAGGCCCATAAAGTACGGAAAAGATTCAAAAAATAAACGATCGAATTCCTCTCTCGGCGGTTCTTGTATAAAGGCCCGCCATGCCTGTTCCATTTGATCCAGCCTCATGCTCCAGAGCGACTTCCACTGACCCACCCGGTTTAACGCGTCAATTTCTGCTTGCAGTCTTTTGCCGCGTTCATGAAATCTCGCCAGCTTCCGGCCAGTTCTTTGGGTTCGCATTGAAGGCGGCCGATATTCGTTTCTAAGAAGTATATAATCCTGATTTTCATGAGTAACGAGAAACTTACCATTTTTTGCAGGCGTAAAGCGGGACACTTTCCGGTCCCGAAACTTTGCCATATGCTCGGACATTTCATATAGCTCCATTAAAACTTTTTGTTCCATATAGGTTACTGGTACAATAGTATATAATACATCCCCTGCCAAAAACCGGTCTGTGCCGTTAAGTTGTATGATCCTGTCGGGCTTGATTCCAAAATACTTCTCCAAAATTTCCACTGACATTTCCCTCTCTCCGTTTTTCCTTTTGTTCATGTATATGAGCAAAAACAGGTTATTTGCCGAAAGAATATTGGATCGATGGTTGTAAACGGCAGCCCAAAGAAATAAAATGAAATGTAAAAATGTAATGTAAAGGATGAGGAGAATGGCAGAAGTCAGAAAAATGACCGCATTAGAAGAAACCGCACGCCGCTGGTTAAATGAACGTGGTGTGACGATTGATGATATTGCAGAACTTGTTATGTTTTTACAAAAAAAATATCACCCCGAATTGACCTTGGATGAGTGTAAATATAATATTGAACGCGTTCTTCGCAAAAGAGAGGTGCAAAACGCGATTTTGACCGGTATTCAACTGGACAGATTGGCGGAACAGGGCAAGCTGGAAGAACCGCTCCAAACAATCATCGGGACCGACGAAAGCTTGTACGGGGTAGATGAAATACTGGCTTTTTCAATCGTCAACGTCTACGGATCGATCGGCTTTACCAATTACGGTTATATCGATAAACAAAAACCGGGTATTTTGGAAAAGCTGAATGATCATTCCACCGCTATGGTCAATACATTTCTGGACGATATCGTCGGTGCCATCGCAGCTGCGGCTTCCAGCAGGCTTGCACACAGTGCCAAAGGAGAAGAGTAATGAAGATCGTGGAGGTTAACTGCAATAGGGAGCAGCGATGATCACACGATTTAAATAAAGCATGTGAAGAAAAACGGATTGTTTTTCCACATGCTTTTGTTTTTTCATCAGTGTCTTATGGTATTTCCCATTGTTTGAGGGAAGAAACAGCATATGTTGGCTGTTCCTGTCTTTTTGCCAGCATCTCGGGCGTCGTAACTCCTGTATGGACAAGCAGCGTATCGATTCCGAAGCGCATGCCTGCCAATATATCTGTATCGTAATTATCTCCTACCATGATCGTTTCATTCTTCGGGGTTCCAAGGATTTTATGGGCCTGTTCCATAATAATGGAGTACGGTTTTCCAATAAAGATCGGCTCCTTTTGAGTCGAGTATGAAATGACCGAGGTAAGCGCACCGTTTCCGGGCAGCAGTCCCTTTTCAGTCGGTACCGCCGCATCGTTGTTTGTCGAATAAAACTCGGCTCCGGCGCGCACTGCCAAACATGCCTTGGCCAGCTTTTCATAATTGATGTCACGGTCAATCCCGATGACTACTGCATCGGGACAGCAGTCTGACAGCTCAAACCCTTTTTCCGTTAAGGCCATTTTAAGCCCTTTTTCTCCGATGGCATAAATTCGGGCCTTTGGATGCTTTTCGCACAGATAATTTGCAGCGGCCAGGGAAGCAGTGAATACGTCGCCCGGTGCAGCCCGAAATCCCAATTTGTTCAAATGATCGGCAACTTGTTCCGGGGTTTTGGAGGAATTGTTCGTAACGAATAAATGGCGCATCCCGTTTTCCTCAAGCCGTCTGACAAAATCAACTGCTTCCGGAATCACTTCTTTTCCCTTATATGCCGTCCCATCCAAGTCAATCAAATATCCCGTGTATTTCTTCATGTTTGCTCCTTTTTTAATTTCTAAAAGCCGAGACAGGGCCCAATTCATTCGTTAAGTATGCCCGAACAGAAGGGGCAAACTGTTTGAGTGCCGTCAAATGTTCGGCAAAAACAGCGAACAATTGTTCATGATCGACGTTTATGTATTGCTGTACAAGCATTTTTCGATAAGAAATCACTTTTTTTAATCTTTCGCCGTTTTCGCCAACAATGACCTTTTCGTCGACTAGAATGTCAATAATGTCATCATAGCTGCCGGGATCCCTCATGATAAATCCGTCTATCATGGCATTTCCCGTATCCAGGATGGAGTCGATGGCAGTTTGCAGCAATCTTTCCAGGGCTGCTTTCTTTAAATCTGTATCCCACTTCTTTTCATTTTCGAACAAAGAAAGCTGATTTTCCAAATGCTGAAGGGTTGCTTCAATATGCTCCCGGTCAACAAAATACACAAAAAAGACCTCCAAACAATAATGATCATCCACTTTATTTTACCATATCCAAAAAGCCGTTACGAATATAGCCGTAAGGACAGGGCATCTTATTAAAGAAAGGTGGTAACCAAAATGGATCAAAAAAACGACATTGATAAAGAAGAAAACGAATATACCGACGTTTCAACGGTTGAGACAAGAATCAACTTTTTGACGGCCGAGGAATTTCCGGAAGGGCCATACGGTTCTTCAAGGCGCAGGCACGCTCGAGTGGAAAATAAATCAACGCCATGGAAAGAAGGGCAGCGAAAATATAGTGCTTTCAACTATGAATTTAAATCCATGCACCAAAACAGGCCGCGGCAATTTCCAGGTGCACACCCGACGCATGATGACCCGAACAGGGATACGGAACCGCCTTACCAAAAAAGCTAAAGCGGCCAGGCATCTGCTTGGCCTTTATTTATCCACTCTTTTTAAAACAAAATAAGCGCAGCCAAAGTTACAATATTCATACAAGTACTCCAATAGTGTACTGATTTTTGTATCAAAAGTGGCCTTTTGGTTGTCATCGGAAAAAAATCCTTTTAACCGGAGCTGTCCGTACCCCCAATCGCCCACAATGTAATCATATTTTGCCAAAATTTCGCTGAAGCGGGCCCGAAAAGCTTCCTCGTTAAATCCGTCCCTGAATTCCTCGATTAATTCATATTGTTTATTTTGAACGACAATCATGATCACCTTCACCCGTTTATAATTTTGTTTATTATAAATTATAACTCACAATCCAACATTTACTAGTAAAAATTACTTTTTCAAGCGCAACCTATACAAAAGGAGGTGCCAATCATGAAAAAGTTTATTTCGGCACTCGCCATAAGCGGGATTCTTTTATCCGCTTGCGGTGTCAACGACCGGCAAGCTGCCGAAAATAACACAGTATACAAAAAAAGCGGCAACACGGTCAATCGAACAGACAGAAACGATTTATATAATGGCTCTAACGATAACCAAAACTTCGGCTTTGTCCGTCAAGTAAAAAGTCCCGTACCGGGTGAATCCACCAATATAAACCCCGGGGACATTGTTTCAAGAGAGCAATTGGCGAATCAGATCAGCAAATTGACTGTCGGCCTGCCCCAAGTAAACGACAACAGCGTCGTTGTGACTGATAAAGAAGTATTGATTGCTTATCAGGCGGATGCAGCGGACGAACGCTCGCGCGCCGAAGTTGCCGAGCAAGTTAAAAAAACAGCGGAATCCGCTGTACCCCAATGGTTCGGGATATATGTAACCGATGATCCCGCGCTAAGACAGTACGTGGAAAACATTGCTTCCATGACCCCCAATCGGGGAAATACGGACAAGGCAGTCAGGGATACTGTCAAAATGATGAAAAAAAATTCCCCTCAAGGGCGAAACGACAGCAACATGAATCAATAATCTGGACGGCCCGTGATTATTTGCCATCATGGGCCAGCTTTTTGCAAGAGGTGAAAGTTTGAAAATCATTAGTTGTAGGAGTTCGCCTTGGAGTTCCTAAAAAAGACAACACTAAATAAAGGTACCGAAA
>NZ_JBFEGN010000092.1:0-13634 GCF_047228825.1 Siminovitchia jepli | reverse complement strand
ATCAAACAGTTGGGTCAAGAGATCCTTTGACCCATCTAACTCGGCGAATGCCGAGAGACTATTATATATTAAGGAGGAATTTCGTATGGTTGCTATTAAACAGCAATTAGTATCTCAAGACATTATCAATAAGCGGTCTTACGGCACCGGCAATCCATGCAACTATATCACAATACATGAGACAGCTAACGAAAACAAAGGAGCGGATGCTCAAGTTCATGCAAATTTGCAGTCTAACCTGAATCCGCGCAATGCATCCTGGCAGTATCAGGTCGATGACAGGGAGGTTATACAATCCTTCCCCGATCATATAAAGTGCTGGGCGGCGGGTGATGGAAATGGACCGGGAAACACTCAGTCTATTCACATTGAGATCTGTGTAAACGAAGATGGGAATTTTAAAAAGGCTGTTGGAAACGCAGCTGAGCTGGTGAAGGTGTTGATGGCGAGACATCATATCCCCATAAGCAATGTCGTGCAGCATAATAAATGGAGCGGCAAAGATTGTCCCCATTTTTTACGTAATGGGAAAAAAGGAGTCAGTTGGGGCGATTTTATTGGGATGGTAAAAGCCGGAGCAAGTGCGGCCAAGCCAGCATCAAAGCCCGCCAGCAAGCCTTCTGCTGAGTACAAAGGATACAGCATCGTCGACTACCTCAACAGCATTGGTGTGGATTCGAGCTTTGCCCACCGTGCAAAACTGGCTGAACAGCACGGGATCCGTAATTACAAGGGCACAGCAGCCCAAAACCTGGAATTGCTCAATACATTAAGGTCCGGGAAACCAGCAACAGCTGCAGTAAAACCGAAGGGCGACATGAAAACGAACTCTATCGTTGACTATCTCAAGTCGATTGGCGTTGACTCATCTTTCGCTAACCGGAAAAAACTTGCTGCCAAACACGGGATTAAAAATTATACCGGTACAGCAGCCCAAAATTTGCAGTTGTTGAAAAAGTTGAGAGGTTAAATAAAAACAATCACATTTTATATTAAAGGAAGGGATTTTTATTTTAGTAGAAAAATCCTCGTTTTCATCAGACTGTTTGTCCAATCCATTTCGACCACCTCTAATATATTATTAATAAGGCGGCCGACTTTAATAGATATAAAGGAGGTGTAGTCTGTATGTTCTGTTTTGAAGATGACTTTGTTGGCGGTGAAAGAGACAGACGAAGAAGGCGCGTCAGATTAATCTGTAGATGTAGGGAAATCGGTGATTGGGATGATTGCCGCCATCACCGCGACCGTGACCGCGAGAGATTCATTTGCCGTTGTAGAGAAATTAACGACTAAATCCAAAAAAAGCCCGGCGCTGACGCTGACCGGGCTTTTTTCGAACTTGCGCGCTTATACTGACTTTCCAAATATAACTAATTTGGCCGATAGGATGGGTAATGGTGTGTTTACATATTTTCAACATATGAGTCTCTCGTACAACTCATCTGAAATTCCGGATAGGTGTTTGAGCATTTATGAGAAAATAAGAGCATTCTGAAGAAAGCTTAACTTTATAGAGGAAGGTGATGTTACTATCTCCTCATCAAATAAGGCGCTAGCGTCTTTTAACAAGAAACCTTTGCCTGTGTCCATTGTGGCAATTAGGGATTACGTCGATCATCTTTTATTTTTTATATTTGAAGCAAAGAGTTAACGGTTTTTGCAAAATAAATTTTTTTCTCATTGAGTAATAATTTGCCGATATAAATTCCACATCTCTTTTCTTCTCTCTTCATATTTTTTATCATCATATAAACTTTGTTCTACAAGCAAGCCATCAATCAATGTGAAAAATAGAGAAATCATTAGTTCTGTATCTTTTCTTTTAATCCAACCTTCATTTCTGCCAATTTGGAAAAGTTCCGTAAGTTGTATAGATATTTCCCTTTCAAGCTCTGTAAAGCCCTCCCTAAGATTTTGCACAATATCAGTTGTTGGATGCATTAATATTTCCTTTAAAGCAATCACCCAAAAAACAATATTATTAGCATCCGTGTAATAAAAAAATAAATTTTTAAATACTTCTTCAATTGATTTATTTCGAAGTGATAAAACGTGTTTCATCAATCCCTCTCGATCCTTTATTCTTAAATCTTTTAGAAGGGAAATAAACAGTTGTTCTTTAGAATCAAAGTGGGAATAAATTGAAGGTGTTTTTATTCCAACTGTTTGGGCAATATCTTTAAGCGTAGTTCCCTCATAACCATATTTTGAAATGTAATGTAATGCGGCTTTCTTTATTTCAAATTCAGTGTTCGAATTCCTCTTATTAGATGTTTTTTTCATTATGTATCCCCCCTCGAAATTATTCCAGTCCTTTTATTATAAATGGAATGAAGTTATCTAACAAACATTAGTTAATCTTGAAGTACGAAAGCAAGAGCTGGGTTCTAAATACAAAAAGGGCTTTAAGCTTTGATATTATTCGGTTTGCGTAAACTAAAATGCCCAAAGAAAAGAGCGTATTTGAGGTGAAATTTACCATAAGACTATCAATTATTAAAGCAAACTTTAATTTAATTATGCATCAATCTTTCGGTGTTCCGGAAAGCCGCCCGTATTATGATGAGTAAAGTGCAATCGATAGATTTCATCTGGGCCCTTCATTCTACTTTTATAGTTTCAAGTGGCATCCATTATTACAGGAATTTACCTAACGAACCACAATTTGGTTTCAACAAATTCACCTTCGTAATTTGAAATGATAGCTTTGCAGTTGAACATAAAATAAAATTATATACTGTTACTATTGGTTTTTAAAGGGAATGTAGAAAATTTAAAAACAATTTGCATTTTATTTTTTTACGTGATAATATGAAAACAATCAAATTTTGCCTAACTAATGATAGGTAGGCAATACTCGAATTTTTTGATTGGCTTTTAGATGATTTAGATGAGTAAATTGTAAGTGCTGTCAAGAATAATTCTTTATATCTGGCCGAGGAGGTGGGACAGTTTTAGATTTATATTTAAACTTATTTCCGCTGGAATAATTGGCAGAAACTCAACATTGATTTTAAAGTTAATTAAAAAGTGAAGTAAAAACATTTTCCATTGTAATTTTTGAGTATCAATTAGGAGGGGATTTTATGAGCATTGCAAAAAAAAATCTTTTTGAAATTTCAGACGAACAAATTGAAAATGAGTATATTGTAAGTGACCTGACAAAGTTTCATCATTTGTTAACGATTGGTATTGGTATATTGCCATTTGTAATCGCTTCAATTTGGTATTCCATTACTTATTAAAAATATAGATCTAGTAAATTGTTAACAAAAGGGGGAGAACATTATAAAAAAGGATTTCTCTGCGAGCGTATTCCCAATCCCATCCTCCGCCAGACATGCCGGACCGATAACCATGTTCTGGCTGTATGCTGGAGGTAACATTATATTAGCTTCATTTGTACTAGGAAGCACCTATTCAGAATCGTTAGGATTTATCCCGGCGGTCATCATGACTATTGTTGGAAATTTAGCTGCATATACGATTTGTGCATGGTCCGCTCAAAAAAATGTAAAATATGGTATCGATGAAATCATCTCTCATAGACCTGCATTTGGATATTATGGCTCAGTATTCGGAGTCTTTTTAATTTTAGCTATTACGATTGGTTGGACAGGAATTTTATCTTCGCTGATGGGATCTGCTGGAGAATTGTCTGTTGAAATTTTAACAGGTGCAAGCGGTTTTGCAGGAGAGTATTATGCTTACGCTATAGTAGGTGGAATTATAATTCCCATAATTTTATTGCTTATTGATCCAAAAATAGGATTTAAACTTTCAAACATTACTGTACCTGTAATGTTGGCTTTTAGCATTTATATGTTAATAAAGCTATTGAGTGCTCACAATCTTGCAGCGCTGTTAAGCTTTGAAGCAACTAGAGAGACGAGTTGGATATTTGCATTTGAGGCCATATTTGCATACGCAGTTGTATGGCTCCAATATATAGGTTCTTGGAATCGGATGGCCAAAAGTGAAAAAAGTGGTTTTTGGGGAACGTATATTGGATTGGCATTAGCGGGGATGTTACTTGGAGTTGTAGGTGGAATGGCTACAATATTAACAGGTGAGGTAGATCCAACGCAATGGATGATTGAACTTGATTTAAGCATTGTAGCATTTATTAGTATTATTGCTGGTACAATTACAACGATTACCATTTTAATATATTCAGGAGCAATGTCTGTATTGACTGTATTTCCAAATTTGAATTTTAGAATTGTCACAATTTTCATTTCATTGCCAGCATTACCATTTATTTTCATCGGTTCACTGCGCGATGCTTTTGATTTCATTTTAATCTTTGGAGCTATGTTAGCAGGGCCATATTGGGCGATTATATTAATTGACTATTTCTTCTTAAGAAAACAAAAAATAAATATAAGAGCTTGTTTTGACAAAGAAGGACCTTATAAGTATGTTAAGGGATTTAATCCTGTTGCCATTTTTTCCCAAGTAGTGGGGATGATTGTTTGGCTATTCTTGGGCGGATGGATGACAGGGTTCAAATTTATAACTAGTTCTTTTGGAATGACTTTGTTTAATGCACTTGGAGCTACATTACCTTCAATAATCGTGTCAGCACTCGTTTATTACGGATTAACAAAGTTCTTTCTGAAAAAATATAATTACGGAGATTATCGTTATTCTCAAAAAAATATTGGAGGGGTATTCAATGAAAACGAATGATACTTGGAGCTCAGTTTTACACAAAGGACCTGCCACATTTTTAAATAGTCCAGTGATGGAACCAGATGCACAGCAAATAAAAGAGGAAGGGGTTAAAGCGGCGATACTTGGGGTGCCATATGATGGAACGACCATTACCCGTACAGGTTCTACAATGGGTCCAAGAAAAGTACGCGAAGTCTCTTCAATGGTCATTCCTTATCATTTTGATTATGATATAAACATTTTTGAAAAATATAATCCTAGAGATGTTGGGGACGTTAATGTAAAAATTAATGATGCATTCACTACACTGGAGAGTGGGAAAAAGGATGTATTGGAGATTCTAAAAGGAGGGGCACTTCCTGTTCTTGTAGGGGGAGATCACGTAATAACGATTGCTTCAACAAGAGCATTAAATGAACTTGATCCTACCAAAAAATACGGATTTATCATATTTGATTCACACTTAGATACAGCAGAAGATGTAGGCGGCGACCCATGGAACCATTGTTGCCCAGTACCGAGAACGATGGAACTTGATTGTTTTGATCCAAAAAAAGCTGTTATTATTGGTGCCGGTGGTCCAATGAACCCTAAAGCTGAACTGGACTATGTGAAAGAACAAGGTATTTCTTTATATACTATGAGAGATATTTATAAAAAAGGTATTCAACAAGTGATAGAAGAAGCTATGAAAATTGTCTCAGATGGAACAGATGGTGTTTATATTTCATTTGATATGGATTCATTGGATGCTTCACAAACACCTGGAACATGTGCACCAACACCAGGTGGAATCTTGGTTCGTGAAATGATACAAGCTATAGATATGTTGGGTGAGTTAAATATCGTTGGATTTGACGTAGTTGAAATTGCTCCCCCTTATGATCATGCGGATATTACAGCAATCACAGCCATACGTTTTATTGCGGACATGCTTGCTTCACGGGCTCGTTACCTTAAGTAATTAGCTGCTGTATTGGACCTGTTAAAATAAGAGAAAGCCCCTTCAAAGCGATTGAAGGGGCTTAATATTAGGATTTTTAACTATTGAGTACTTCTTTAAACAGGCTTATGGACAATAACAAATAGGTTTAGGAAGTTATAAAATTTATTAGGAGGAAGATCTGTGAAAGAAATAAATGTGTTTGTTGCCCAGTTAACCCCAAAATTAGGTGATAAACAATATAACTATGAACGTATAGCTGAGACGGTCGTGAAAGCGAGGGAAGAACGGGCTCAGATAGTCATATTTCCCGAGCTTTTTCTTTCGGGTTATTCAGTCGGTAAAAATTTAAGCGAAATGTCTGAAACGATTGATGGCCCTTATATGACGAAGGTTCGAAATTTATGCAAACAACAAGGAATTTATGTAGTATTGGGATTTCCGGAAGATGGTCAAGACGGAAATTATTATATTTCTTCTGCACTTATTGATGATCAAGGCAAAGTTTTAGGGGTATATCGAAAAATGCATTTGTTTGATGCAGAAAAAAATTATTTTCAACCGGGATCTACTTTCGAAGTTATTGAGACTCCTCTTGGATCCATTGGATTGATGATTTGTTTTGATGTGGAATTTCCTGAAATTGCACGAGCATTGAAATTGTTGGGAGCAGATTTAATCGTCATTATAAATGCAAATATGCATCCGTATGAAATGCACCATCACATTTTTGCGCGAAGCAGAGCGATGGAAAATGAAATCCCGGTTATTATTTGTAATCGTCTTGGTAAAGAAGGAGAACTTGATTTCTGTGGAGATAGCATGGTCATTGATGCAGCCGGAAAAATTCTTTTAGCTCTGAAAGATAAAGAACAAGCTCAAGCGGTGACATTACCAGTTGAGCAAGAACTTGATTCGAAGATGAGTTACACAACAAATAGACGGAGCAACCTTTACGGTATACTTAGTAAATAATTAATAGCCATATGATGAATCATTTTTTATAAATATGAAAGATAAGAATTTTGCGGTTGTAGCCAAACGTGAAAATCCTAATCGTAATCTTGTAAAGAAATGGCAACTCTGCCGCTAACAAGATAATATGAGCCCGTGTTTTTAAATGAAGAGGAGTATGAGTACTTCGATCTCTATTTTCCAAGGATTTTACGCTGTTTTTCACTTAAGTAAATCGTTGCCCTCTTACCTCTAATTGGAATGATATTACAAGGATAACATTGGGGTGGGAGGGTATTTCAACCATTTTGCACTAGTAGTATCATGGTTTAGTATTTCAAAATATTCCTCAAACAAAGCTTTCCTTTAATAGATATTTATCAATCCATTATTAGGTTTAGAATGTCTTTTGTTTAATTGTTTAGCTATTTGTGTTCCAACATCTAAAAAATTTAGAGCTGTTGCAACACTTGCTCAAACTGCAACTGCTACCTTCTCACTCTCCATGCTTTTAGTATGCTAGTTACTGTCCTTGTAAAGATTCTTTGAGCCGCATTCTAAAAAAGCCCGGCACTGACCGGGCATAATTCCTTTTAATTGCTGCAGATTCCTCTGCAACCATTTGTCTGCATTCACTGAATTGCACATCATATGCTTTTAATGTTCCTCACAATCACTATCATTTTGTATAAAATAAGATGAAAGGGAGGAGGGGAAACGCGATTTATGCATTTATATTTTGGGCATCTTTAATCGTTTCAACAATATCGGTAATGCTTTCATTACTCGTGTTTTCATGGCAGTTTATGTTGGTAAGTATTTTATTATCACTGCCTTATGTACTGTATTTATCAGCAACTCCTAAATTTTCTTGGTTTTTTCTTTATCCTATCATTTTATTAGTCATATCAATTCTATTATTTTTTACCAATAGAAAAAAGCAAAAGAGAAAAATGAAAGGGAAGATTAATAACGACTGGTGGTAAGTGTAAAATTGCAATCAAAAAGTTTGAAAAATTCAATGAATCCAAACTCCAAAATGCTTAATGTTATGTCAGTCAAATAGACGACGTTAAAACTAGTGCGAGTATAATTGCTGACTTTCAAATGATAAAACCCCTTTCAAAAGAGAAGGGTTTTTTCTTGCCGGCGAATTTTTTAATTCTTGTTGTTTATTGATGTTCCAATGACCAGTGCAACATGGCTTAAATAACAGATCACATTTCCTGCGGGCGCCCAGTAAACGTCCAACGAAAAGGTTTAGCAAGTGTTTAGTGAGAATTCGGAATAATGACTAAAGAATCCATAGATCTTAGGGAGTTCAAGAATGTTACTGCCTATGATGGTTTCGCGCTCAACAACATTTTCTACTCGAAGGGCTTGTCAATTTAACTGTTTGTGCTATAATGAGTCCAATTACTACATCTGTAGTTTTAAAAAACTAAAGATGTAGTAATTATACCTGTGGAGAAGAAGGGAAAGCCTGTGCATAGTTGAGTTAAACGTAGAAAACGGAATGGCTGGTTTATTGGATTTGTAGAGAAAGATGACCGTACCCATTATTTTGCGATTAATATTCAAAATAAAAATGGACAGGCCGACGGACGAAAAGCTGCAGAAATTGCCCGTCAAATCCTACGAAACAAACATATTTATTAAAAGCAAAGCAATCCCGAAAAGGTTGTTCTCCTTTTTGGGTATTTTCCGCGTTAAATACTACATATGTAGTTTTAATAATGTCGGATCGATACCTTCATTTTAGATTGTAGTAAACGAACACAGAATAATCAATTTCAACAAGCCACCCAATGACTCTTTTTTATCGCCTTCTTGCTCTTTTGTCTTCTGATCGTGCGGCGGGGCTTTCTTGATACCGGATCTGTAGTTTCAAATGCCACTTAGGTTATTGCCTTTTTGTTATTTTTCATAAAGAACACAGCTTGCTCTAGTTGTTGGATTTTAAAGGAGGTGAGGACGACCGCATGTTTAGGAACTTGAAGAGAAGCGCAAAATGGCTGAAATGAATGGTGGAGAAAAAGTATGGAGCATATTGGACGACCAATGAATCGGATCGAATCTGAACCCGGCACCAGGTTTGCGATTAAACAACAAAGGAGGTTCTTTGATGAAGAAGTATGTGATTGCGATGGTCCTTTTGCTGTCCGTTATGCCGTTTGTATTAGGAACCGGAACAGTGGCAGGAGCAGAGAAGGAGAAAGCCAAGGAATTGGATGCCAAGGAGTTTTTTGATGGGAGAGAAGGTACAGCGGTGTTAAAAAATCTGAAAAACGGCAAAGTTTTTGCTTTCAACAGGGAGAGGGGCAAAAAAAGGTTTACTCCCGAATCAACGTTTAAAGTGCCAAATGCACTAATTGGACTGGAGACAAGTGCGGTAAGGGATGAATATGAGGTCAAACGATGGGATGGAGTCGTCCGGGATTTTGAAAGCTGGAACCGGGATCATTCATTGGCTTCAGCAATGAGAGAGTCAGCCATTTGGTATTACCAGGACATGGCAAAGGACATCGGAGAAATCCGGATGAAAGAGTATATCAGGAAGATGCATTATGGGAATGAGGATATAACCGGAGGAATAGACTCTTTTTGGCTGGGCAGTAGTCTGAAGATTTCTGCATATGAACAAGCAGCTTTTATTGAAAAACTGGTCAGAGAAGAACTTCCTTTTGCTGAAAAGCATCAAAAAACAGTAAAACGAATGATGATCCAGGATGAGCAGGATGAATACACCCTATACGGAAAAACAGGGACAAGGCTTTCGGATATGGGGTTAGGCTGGTATGTGGGTTTTGTAAAGTCAGAAAAAGATACGTGGGTATTTGCGGTGAATGTGAACAGTACAGGAACAGAAGCGAAAAATATTACACTCGATATTTTAAAGGAACAAAACATTATAAAAAAGAAATAGGTTTTCGTCTGTTGTTCCAATTAATATTGGACTAAACTAAAGGCAAGGGCAAGTAAAACCGTTCTTCGAGCGGAGACATCAGCATTTATAAAGCGACCATGGAGAAAAGTAAGCCTGTTATATTGAAATATAGGGGCCCTGAAACTTAATACTTTGTTCAGTACAAGAGCCATCTGTCAGTGAAAATCTTGCCCGTGCCACCGCATCGGGCTTGAAGGTACGCCCCGAGGCATCGACTAACAAAAGCCCAATTGGCTCCCTCAAGCTGAATGAGTACGTCCATCTCATTTTGGACAAAAAGGGCAATCCTGTCAGGGACAAGAATAAAAAATGGCATCAAATTAAAATGACAAACGGAGAAGTTGGCCGGGTCAGTTCTAGTACCTTGCCATTGAACTGAAGCAATGTGTTGCACGTCGAAAGGGAAGTTCAGCTATCATCTTTGCATTTAATCATTCGTGAAAAAGGCATGCCCTGAACGTACGGACGATGCGATTCCGACGATCGACGCATCTGTGACGGAAAGCGGAAGTTCGGGGTGGGCTTCCCCGGTGTCAAGTGGGAATCGCTGGGTGTTCTCTGCAATCCACTGATGAATATGTTCGTTAGGACGGACCATAGTCGTTCCTCCTTGTCGGTGTTATTACACGCTTTACTGAAGGGCAGCTCCTGAAAAGAGAGCCCTTCATGTTTATAAAATTCATTATTTCGGACAGGACACTCGTGACTTCAGTCATGAGAGGAATGGACGCTACAAAACGGTGCCGTCTTTAGACGGCATTAAGTTTTGTACCATTCCACTTTTCCTGCCCTCCCTCCTTGCTTTGTAGTAATATAATAAGAACAAGAGAAAACCGTTGGGCGACTGTTCGCTGAAGGCACTCTTTGTTCTTTGACAACTAAAGATATGAGGTTGGTTACAGGAATACGTTGTAACCGTAAAATCTTTAACGTAGGTGAAACCGTTTTGACGGTTACCACAGGAGCATGACTCTTGCGGTAGGGGCGAAGTCAACCGTCCTTATGTTCCACCATACTAAGGTAGGAGAGGATTGCTCGTTGGCACTACTGGGTAGGAACAAGTCTAAAAGGCTTGTACGAAGTGCAAGCACCGTCTGCTATGTAGACGGAGACAAGCTCGTGACTTCAGTCATGAGTTGTTGACTCAGGTGTAAAGAGGCATCACCGTCGCATTTACCATTCCTTTCAGTACATGATATTCTACGTTAACTTGTAAAGCCATTCCAAACTATTTTTTCGGCTATGGAGAGCCGAAAGGACGGATAGGCTGGCTTGGCCGCTTTGCCGATCACAATCAGCATAACGGGTATATAGCGTGAGGGGATGTTGAACGTTTCAGTCAATTGCTCAGCATCATAGCCGCCCATAGGCCCGGAATCCAGTCCCTTCGCTTTGGCAGCCAACATGAGCTGCATGGCAGCCAGCGACGCGTTACGGACGGCCTCATCCCTCGGCAAAGTGGGAAGGTTGGCGTAGGAAAATTTGATTTGAGCCAGTTGATCCGCTTTCACTTTTTCAGGCATATACGTATCTTGGTCATAAACGGCTTCGGCGTTAAGGTTAGCCTGAAGGTCCCCTAATACGGCTACCACCACGGAAGCCTCGGTTACTTGCTTTTGCCCATATGTGATGGGCAACAGTTTTTGTTTGGCCGCTGAATCCGTGATGACAAGAAACTTCCAGTGCTGAAGATTCCATGCAGAGGGAGCGCTGCTGGCGAGTTCCAGCAGCTCCACAATCTCTTTTTCGGTTACATTGAAAGTGGGATCGAAATGCCTAATGGAACGCCGCTCCTGGAAAATTTTGAATAAGCACGTTTGCAACATGGTTGACATTATCTACAACTCCTTGTTATCAGTTATTTTTGCCCTGGATTTACATATCTGGATACATGTAGCCTTACTTTACGGAACTTTTCTCTATCAAGATGATAAGTTCCCAATACACCTCCGATAATCAATACGGATCCGAACAGGTGATAGACGGTGATCCTTTCATCTAGAAGGAGGGCACCGGCAATGATAGAAACAACCGTAGACAAATTGCTGAAGACGCTTATTCTAGAGGCTTCTATTTTGGATAAAGCGTAATTTGTCAGCAGGGATGTAACAAGTGAGGAAAGAACTCCTAAATAGCCAATAGAAATAATGAACAAGCCATTCGTTAATGGCATCAAGAGGAGATTAAGGGTCCCTTCTGAAATGTGATTCATCAAAGATATACTGACAAAAACCGAAAAGCCAATCCCGGAAAGCAAATAACTAATTTCTATTGGGCGATAGATCTTTAATAAGGAGCGGGCCAGGACGTTATATCCGGCCACAGCAAAGCATGAGAATAAGAGCAGCAAGATACCGGTCATATTGTCTATATCAATACCGGCACCCTGTGAAATAAAAATAAAGACGACACCAAATCCGGAGAGAAAAATGGACAGTTTCTGCCAAATGGTTGTTGCTTCCTTGAGAAATAAGGAGGCAAGGATTAAGGTCATGACAGGGATGAAGGCAAAAAGAATCCCTCCCTCAGCGGAAGTGGCCCGTTCTAATCCAAAGGTTTGAAAAGAAAAGAAGCTAATTGGGTATAGGGCGGCCAGAAATAAGGTTTTATACAGTGGTTTACCGGTGAAATCAAGTTTGGAATTCAGCGGATCCCTTTGGAACTTCTTCCATTTTCCGAATAAGGAAGGGATGGATATGGCAGCAAAGGAAACAGCAAAACGATACATCAACGTATCCAGCGGCTGTGCATAATCCAGCGCTATTTTCGTAAACAAAAAGGAAAATCCAATAATGACTGCGTTCAACACCGCTGACAAATATGCGAGCCTAAGCTCCTTTTGAGTTCGTATGGTCCTCTCCCCCTTTTTTAACAAAAGGATTTTTATTCAGTGTATCTGTTGTTTAAAGCATATGGCAGGTTACAAAACACAGCAATCTTCATTTTGGTCAACTGTATCGGTACAGTGTTCACTTCTAAACGAAAAGGGGGCGGCATTGCCACTTGTGACAGTGTTGAGGCCTGCAAGGTTCGGTTGAGTGGGTTTGAACAAAGTTAGATGTTTAATTGATGGGAGCTCGGCGGTTAGTATATTTGCCGGAATGTTCCTTTATTCGCTTGAACGTTCTATGTGGTGGTTGTGTTTAAAGGAAGATAACAAGGAGGCGTCTTGGAGGAGGAGAGGATGAATAAATATATACGGATCCTTAGTGAACTGGAGCAAAAGATTACGGATGGTGTGTACAGCCCAGGACAGAAATTACCATCTGTCCGTCGTGCTGCGGAACAGTACAGCTGCAGTATTAGTACCGTTATACGTGCTTATACAGAACTGGAGAAACGACATTGCATTTATTCCATTCCCCAAAGCGGCTACTATGTGATCGGGGGGCAGGCGCACGAGGGAAAGCGGACGGAAGGACTGATCGACTTTACAGCTGCTTCGCCGGATATCAACGTCTTTCCTTACTTGGACTTCCAGCATTGCTTGAATAAAGCGATCGATACGTATAAACACCACCTCTTTTCCTATGGCGAATCACAAGGGCTGAAAAGGCTTCGTGAAACACTCGTGGACCATTTGGCTGAGGGTCAAGTCTTTGCAAAGCCCGAGCAAATCGTCATCACCTCGGGAGTGCAGCAAGCCTTGGAGATTTTGGCCAAGATGCCCTTTCCAAACGGGAAGTCGGTCATTTTGGTGGAACAGCCAAGCTACGACATCTACATGCGCTTTTTGGAAAGGGAGGAAATTCCTGTTTATGGAGTCACTCGTACCGCATCAGGAATTGATCTTCGGGAACTGGAGCACATATTCAAAAATGAGAATATCAAGTTTTTTTACACCATGACAAGGTATCAAAATCCGCTTGGCACCTCCTACAGCATTGGAGAGAGAAAAGCGATCGCCAAGATGGCTGATAAATATAACGTGTATATTGTCGAAGATGATTATATGGCCGATTTAGGGGAAGAACGAAGCTTTGACCCTGTTTTTTCCTATAACACGAACGGCTATGTAATTTATTTAAAAAGCTGGTTCAATAACAAAGTCTGGGTAAAATAATGTTCAAAATTCGACATAAAAAAGGAAAAATCCAAATCATCGTCGTA
>NZ_JBFEGN010000091.1:0-13710 GCF_047228825.1 Siminovitchia jepli | reverse complement strand
CATTGCGATTTGTCGCAATGGCACCGTGACCCTTTATGGTTACGGAACCTCCCCATTTCAATGGGGAGAGGTTTCAGTTTCATATGAATTAAAGCAGTAAAGATTAAAGTTGTAAATGTAGTCCTCAATTGTAAAGGCTCCATTTAACATGCTTATAAGTGTAGATTTAAAGGCTTCAGCCCTGCAAGGCTAAAGCCGTTTTTTTGTTATTTTCAATTGTTCTTGAGAGGAGGTACTTTTTAATAGATTGTTAAGCAGTCCGTTCCACTCAGAACGTCCAGGTTCTTTTTAAACGTCCTTACCTTGCCAGCTAGGAAAGCACAGAATGGAAAATAGGAAATCAATTTGATCGTTAAAATAGAAGCTGCCAGCGAAACAGCAACAATAATAACGTATTGGCAAAGTAGCTGGAGAATACGCCGGCTAAATGGGGTGCGAGCAGCTGTTGAAATTGCCAGTGCAGTAAATAAATGCCAAAGGAATAATTGCTGATTTGATTGATTACTTTGCTTCGAGGTATCTTTTGTCCCCATGCGAATACTGCTAAGCAGAAGGAAATGACCATTGTAATATTTTTGATTTCAAATTTTATTAATTGTCACGTCATTCAATGGATCAAAAGCGTCCTATTTTTATGATTCAATCATGATGTGTCTTTGAAAGAACGTTCCTCTGTTTTTTTAAAAACTGGCAATAGATAATAATGGCCATCAGTCTCCTCGAATCGCCACCTGGGATTACCACTGGTAGATATCCAACCACTTCAAAACTCCCCTTCTTAAAACAATCCAGTTAAATCACTCTCAGTAGCTGCTATGACCATGTAAATCTCGTTTATAAGAAAAAAATAAAACATTTACCGGATGTTAACAGTGCCTTTATGTTTGGATTTTATGCTTTTAACTGTAAACAAAAATAAACAAAAACAATCAAAAAGGGAGAGCTTGAATATGGACAGGCAAATATTCAAAACGATCGCTGCAGGAGTCGTTTCACTTTCAGTATTGGCAGGATGCAGTTCCGGAGTGAAAGAGGAGTCAAAAGGCTCAGTTGATTATAATCGTTTATCATTGGAAGAAATCGAAGAAGGGGCCAAGAAAGATGGCGAACTTGCTTCCGTTGGTATGCCTGATACATGGGCAAACTGGGTACAGACATGGGATGAACTGGAAAAGAAATATGGCATCAAACATACGGACACTGATATGTCGAGTGCCGAAGAACTCGCAAAGTTTGAATCGGAAGGTGAAAACGGGACTGCCGACATCGGCGACGTTGGCATTGCCTTTGGCCCTATTGCCGAAGAAAAGGGATTGACACTTCCTTATAAGACTTCCTATTGGGACGAAATTCCAAGTTGGGCAAAAGATGACGATGGAGATTGGATCGTCGGCTATACAGGAACACTCGCTTTTATTACCGACAAGAACAAGGCAAAAGATGCACCAGCCTCTTGGGAAGACCTGAAAAACGGAAATTATAAAGTATCGATTGGTGATGTTGAAACGGCTAATCAGGCTCAATTTGCTGTACTGGCTGCAGCTTACGCTTTCGGCGGTGATGAAAAAAATATTGAGCCGGGAGTCGAATTCTTTGCGGATCTTGCCAAACAGGGCCGCCTTGGAACGAATGATCCTGGATTGGCTCAATTGGAAAAAGGAGAAGTGGAAGTGGCCATTATGTGGGACTTCAACGCATTAAACTATCGTGACCAAATCAATAAAGATCGCTTTGATGTTACGATTCCGGAAGAAGGGTCTGTGATGTCGGGCTACGCGACCATTATTAATAAACATGCCCCGAATCCAAATGCCGCAGCAGCTGCAAGAGAATATATCCTATCGGACAAGGGACAGGAAAATCTGGCACGTGGCTATGCCCGTCCGATTCGGGATGTTCAGCTTCCAGAAGATGTGAAAGCAAAGCTGCTTCCTGATGAGATGTACAAAAATGTCCAGCCCGTAAAAGATCCGGATGCCTGGACGGAAACAACGAAGCAATTGCCCCAAGCATGGCAGGAAGAGGTGTTGATACATGTTAAATAATAAGCTTGCATTTATCATGATTGACGGTTTGCGCTATGATGCGGCGGTGTCAGAGATGGGGTATATGCACCATCTGGTGGAAAAGAGGCAATCGGCCCGCTTTAAGATGAAATCTGAGTTGCCCAGCATGTCAAGGCCATTGTATGAAGTGCTGTTGACGGGAACTCCGGTCTGTGAAAGCGGCATAACCACCAACCAGACGGTCCGGTTATCCCATCAAGAAAGCATTTTTCACCTGACCAAAAAACATGGATTAACCAATGCCGCAGCTGCTTACTACTGGGTAAGCGAACTATATAACCGTGCTCCTTTCCGGCATCAAACGGACCGTTTCCAGCTTGATGAAAGCCAGCCAATTGAAAAAGGCATTTTCTATTGGGAGGATCATTATCCCGACAGCCATCTGTTTGCGGATGCGCATTCTTTAATGACCTCCTATAAACCTGACTTTTTATATGTTCATTCCATGAATGTCGATGATGACGGGCACCGCTATACCGGGGACTCAAGTGAATATCGCAGCAGGGTGATCCAGGTGGATACCTTGTTGGGATCCATCATTCCTGCATGGGTAAAAGAAGGATATCAGGTGATCGTTACCGCAGACCATGGTATGAACAAGGATGGCATGCATGGCGGAACCACACCTGAAGACAGGGAGGTGCCTTTGTTTATCATCAGTGAAAAAATCGAACCGGGAATGTATGAAGAGGTCATCCCGCAATTGCAATTGGCGCCATTGGCATGTCACCTGCTGCAAATTCCGGCGTCGGATAAAATGCAGCCTCTTCAACTTCCCGGCATCAAGACTCCTTCTTTCTAGAAGGTGTCTTTTCCTGAATAAAAGAAGCCGAAAGGAGTTTTTGATTTGAGACGGATGAACGGGTTTGCCGCAGTGTTCATCATTCCGTTTTCCATTTTTGTTTTCATGTTTTTAATCGTTCCTGTTATTACGATGCTTTTGGACAGCTTTCAAAAAGCAAACACCGGATTTACATTTGCAAACTATCAGTCCATACTGAAAAACGGGTTCTATCATCAAGCGTTTGCCAATAGTATAAACATTTCATTGATTTCCAGTTTGATTGCCATGATAATGGCCATTTTTGCAACTTATTCCTTAACTAAATTGCCGCAAAGCATACAGAATAAAATGATCAATTTTGCCAATTTAACATCCAATTTTGCAGGAATTCCCTTGGCTTTTGCTTTCATCGTACTCTTTGGGAACAGTGGGTTGTTTATCCTGTTATTTGAAAAAATGGGCATGCATTCACTCTCATCGTTTAATTTGTATTCCTTGTCGGGACTTGTCCTTATTTATATATACTTCCAATTGCCGCTGGCGGTCATGCTGCTGTTCCCTATTTATAACGGCATCCAGTATCAATGGAAAGAAGCAGCTGCTATTCTTGGGGCGTCAACCGTCCAGTTTTGGCTAAAAATTGGGGTTCCAATTATACTGCCAAGTTTAGCCGGAACATTCAGTATTTTGTTTGCCAATGCAATGGGAGCATATGCATCAGCATTTGCCTTGACGGGAAGCAGTTATAATTTACTCCCTGTGCGGATTGGTGCATTGGTTTCCGGTGATGTATTTGCACAGCCTGAGCTTGCCAGCGCGCTGGCATTGTCACTTGGTGCCATCCTTGTAGCCGCGATGCTGCTGAATGAATGGCTGACTCGCAAAGTTCGGAGGGATTTACAATGATGAAACGCCCTATTTATCACTATATCGCGATTGGAATTGTGTTACTGTACTTGTTTGTGCCGATAGCAGCTACTTTTCTGTACTCGCTGGCAACAGAATGGAACCATACCATTTTGCCGGAAGGGATAAGTTTTCAATGGTACCAGCAGCTTTTTGGCGACAGCAGATTTATACATTCGTTATCCCGTTCCCTTCTGATATCCCTGGGAACTGCGGTAATCGCTGTTGTTATCATCGTCCCGACTGTATGTGCCGTAATATTATATGCACCCAGACTTGAAAAATATATCCAGGCCATTACTGTTATGACATATGCTATACCGGGTGTCATTTTGGCCGTAGGGTTAATCAGGGCCTACTCTGATTTTCAGATTTCAAAACTCCTCATTGTCATGGGTGCTTATTTTATCTGTGTGATTCCATATATGTACCAGGGAACAAGGAACAGTTTAAGAAATATCAACGCTCCTGCTTTAATGGATGCAGCTGCGGTATTGGGAGCCACCCGTTTGACTGCATTTCTCCAGATTATAGTACCAAACATCATGCCGGGGATTTTGGTATCAGCTCTTTTATCCTTTTCCATTTTATTTGGAGAATTTGTCCTTATCAACATGGTTGTCGGTACCAGATTTGAGACAGTGCAGCTTTATTTGTTTGCTCAATTAAGTAAGAGCGGGCATATAGCCAGTGCAATCGTCGTCTGTTATTTCACCTTAATCGCCCTTATTACGGCTTTAATCATTAAAGCCACATCTATACAAACTTCGATGGGAAAAAATACAGTGACTAAGAGAACACGGCTGAAAATCACATTACCAAAGAAAGAGGCTGTCAAATCATGAGCTATACATTCATTGATAAAATCCGGAAGACATTCAATCATCAAACAGTATTGAATGATATTGAAATATCTGTTGAAAAAGGAGAACTGGCCACCCTCCTGGGCCCAAGCGGCTGTGGAAAAAGTACATTGCTCCGAATTCTGGCCGGGCTGACAAAACCGGATGCCGGCAGTATTTTCCTGGAGGGCAAGAACATTACCCATTTTGATCCAAAAGAGCGGGCAATTGGAATGGTGTTTCAATCATATGCACTGTTTCCAAATATGAATGTCGTTGAGAATATCGCATTCGGGTTAAAGATGAAAAAAGAAGGCAGCCCAACGATTAAGAAAAAGGTTGCAAGAATGATAGAACTTACGGGATTAGAAGGCAAAGAGAAGAGCTATCCGCGTGAATTGTCCGGCGGCCAACAGCAAAGGGTCGCTCTTGCAAGATCATTAGTTACCGAGCCAAAACTGCTTTTGCTTGATGAACCATTAAGTGCGCTTGATGCACAAATTCGGAAGAAGCTTCAACAGCAGCTCCGGACCATCCAGCAAGCATTGAATATGACAATGGTCCTTGTTACCCACGACCAGGAAGAGGCAATGGCGGTCAGCGATCGCATTTTCATTCTAAACAAAGGGAAGATTGCCCAGCAAGGCACCCCCCATGACATTTATACACGGCCGGCAAATGAATTTGTTGCACGTTTTATCGGCAATTATAATGTATTGTCCAAAAAGGAACTTGCTGCTCTTGTTCCAATGGACCAAGATTGGAATCATTCTCACTATGCAGTACGTCCCGAAGCATTCTCGCTTGCACAGGTGCCGGACAGCTACTGTGTCAGAGCTCAAGTGGACAGTGCAGCCATGCTGGGCAACATTACAAGATATACTGTCCATCAGAATGAAGTGACGATGTTGGTCGATCAACTGCATCAAACCCAGTCGCCTATGAAACTAAATGAATGCCAAACCTTCTATCTTCGGAAGGAGGATATTATTCCATTATCATGACTTTTTTATCGGAAGAACGGCAGAACATCATTGTGGATCTTATCAATGAGCAAGGAAAAGTACTGGCCACCGAACTAGCCGCTTTTTTTGCTGTCACTCCTGAGACAATCCGCCGGGATCTTCACCGTCTGGAACAGAAACGAAAACTGAAACGCGTGCATGGTGGTGCTATTGGGATATTTTCTTCAATAGAGAGCGAGCCTCATTTTGAACATAAACGAAATATCATGCTTTATGCCAAAACTGCCATTGGCAAAAAAGCAGCCGGCATGATTGATGACGGCGATACGATTGTGATTGATGTAGGTACGACAACCCTGCAGTTGGCAAAAGAAATACAAGGTGTAAGAAACGTAACGATCGTAACTAATTCCATTGCGGCCGCAAATGTCCTGAACGACCGCCTTGAAAAAAAGCATTTTGAAGGGAAAGTCATTGTTTTGGGCGGGATATTGAACCCTGATCAGAAATCTCTTTCTGGTTCGATAACCTGCCGAATGCTTGAAGATTTTTGCTTTGATAAAGCTTTTATTTCTTGCGGAGGAATTATGCAGCCGGACATTAGTGATTATGACATGGAGGAATCGTTAGCTTCTTCCATTATGATTAAACAGGCTGAAAAAGCCTATTTACTTGTTGACTCGTCCAAAGCAGGCCGTCGCTCCTTTTGTCGGATTTGCGACATATCACAAATTGATTGTGTTATTTCCGATTGTGGCATGCCTTCAGGATGGAAAAAGGACACAAAAGTCCAACAATTAGAGTGGATTGTAGCGGAAGGAGTATAATAAGTGAGCATAGATTACCACGTCCATCTCGAAGAAGGACCTTATTCATTTAAATGGTTAAACAGGACAAATAAGGCCTTGGGCCATTTCAAGCAACATTCGTTAGACAAGCATACTTATGGATGGCTAAACGAAAGTATGGAGCGCGTGATGGAGCGAATCCGCCGCGGAGCTTACCATGAATCATGGGTTGACTTGTATCTGCAGGAGGCAAAACGAAAAGGATTAAAGGAAGTTGGCATTGTTGATCACTTATACCGCTTCCATGAAACCCGCCCTTATTTTGAAAAGCATCTGGATCTTAGTGACACCGATATAGGGAAAATGCAGCAAAATTGGCTCAATCAGGTGATGACAGAAAAATTCGAGTTATTTGTGGCTGCCATTGAAAAAGCAAAATTAAGGTGGGCAAAGCAAGGAGTCATTCTGAGGCTCGGTATAGAAGCAGATTATTTCCCGGGGGGCGAAAAAGAACTTCAGAAACTGGTTGAACAGTATGAATGGGATTTTGTCATTGGATCTGTCCATTTCCTGGATGGATGGGGATTTGATAACCCGGATTCTAAAGATCAATATGAAAATGTAGACTTATATTTAGCATATGAGCGGTTTTTTACAGTAGTTGAAAAGGCCATTCGCAGTAAGCTGTTTGATTTCATTGCCCACTTGGATAATTTTAAAGTGTTTGGTTACCGTCCTGATGAACAACTGCTTGTACCACATTATCACCGGATTGCCAAAGCACTGGCTGAAACGAACACAGCTACGGAAATCAATGCCGGATTATATTATCGTTATCCGATAAAAGAGATGTGCCCGAGTCCGAATTTCCTTGATATCCTATTGCAACACCGCGTCCACTTTACTATTTCATCCGATTCACATTTCCCGGATGATGTCGGGAACTTTGTTGAAAGAAACAAACAAGCATTACTTCAAAGCGGAGTCCAGCGCGTTGCCACATTCGACAAAAGAAAAAGGATTATGAAGGCTATAGGGGAATTGTTCCCGGTTGAACATCGTTTACATTGAGAATAGTTTTTTACTTTTTCCAAATTCTCTCTTGCATCTCCATTTACGTGAGGTTTTATGATAGATATAGACTATTTGCGGGAGGAATTTGGATGAAAAGGGATACGAAATACTCCATTGGGAGTTTTCTGAAAACAAAAAACACAAACAAAAAGTCCATTTGGATTCCCCCGTCCTTCAAAAAATTTGCACGCCATGTTTGGGAATCGATAGAAGATTATCTTTTCAACCCTAAAACAAAAAAGGTCCATTTCAAAAAATATGGTGATTTCCATACACTCGAAGGAAAAACCACCGGAATTTAGATACGAGAACGGTTTTGTAGAGTGGAATGGATTAAAGATCAAAGTGAAGTTCCCTGAACTCGGAAAAGATAAATATTTAGAAGCAGCTCTGCACGATGAAATCGATTATTGCCGGATTGTAAGAAAAATTATCCGCGGCAGAAGATTCTATCTGCAGCTGGTGATGAAAGGCGTACCTCCTCAAAAACGGCTTATTGGTGCTGTATAGGTTAAACACCGGATGCGCACGTTAAGTTGTGAGAGCTGACCGCAAGGGAAGCCTCTATCGAGTCTCCTGTTCAAACAGAACGATTTGTGCGCAAACGTCGTGTGGAAAAGCTCTAGTACGCAGCCGAAAACCTCATCTTAGATACGGAAAAAGCACAAAGTACACACGCACAATTGCTTATTGGCAATGGGACCGCGACCCTTCAGGGTCCCGGAACCTCCCCGTTTTAATGGGAGAGGTTTCAGTTCTGTCATTGTGGGAAGTATGATGCATAGAGACGACCTAACTGGCAGCCGCCATTCATGACACCTGCCTGGAGCAAATTCCGGATGTAGAAGGAGTGAATTTTGAAAAGTATTTGGGAATGGTATTATAAAATATAAACTTGAGTCATGCAAAAACTGTGGATATTCAATTCAGCGGCCTGCTTTATGAATAAACTGTTTTCTACAAATGTTTGTTAAGGCCGCTTTCTCAGTTCGTCAGTACAAAATGTTTTTTTATTTAACCCGTTTTAACTCCTTTAGTTCACTTTCTTGTTCCAAGGAACGGGCGGAAAGCAGCTCGATAATTCGATGTTGGCTGTCTTGGATCTGTTTTAGCTGTTTGACACTTTCGTTTGTTTCCATTACAGCCAGTTCTATATGCTGTTGACGCTCTTTTAATACCTGTATGTCTTCTGTATTTACAGCGACTTGCTTAGCAATGGCATCCAATTTTGTTTCAACAACTTCAAACCTGCTGTTTACCTGATCAAATCTAATATTGATCTCATTAAACTTGTTATTTACGTCTTCAAATCTGCTGTCAACCTGATCAAATCTAATTTTTACCTCATCGAACTTGTTATTTACGTCTTCAAATCTGCTGTCAACCTGATCAAATCTAATTTTTACCTCATCGAACTTGTTATTTATGTTTTCAAACCTGCTGTCAACCTTTTCAAAACTGCTATTCATGTGAGAGTACATTTTTTCAAACCTTTTGTTCATTTGGGATTTAACATCTTGCATCTCATTTTCAAAAGTATCAACACGACGGTTTAATTTTTTCAGTTCACCAAGAATTAAATCAAGCTTTTCTTCCATGAAATTGCCTCCTTTTAGATTTGTTTTTTTCGAAGTGTCGATGTATCTCCATGAATACTGCCAATCTCATTCGTTATCATCATTATGAACGTTTCATTAAGAAACTTCAACGGGTGATCGTTAAAACTTTTCCGAAATTTCTCCGTGCAACTCCTTGGTTAACTTGAAATTATGTCTGAAACGGAACGACAAAAATTGACTACATTGGAATAAAAAAGTTACAGATGAGTCGAAGAAGCCTTCGGCTTTAGCAGTGGGATAAATTTGACAAAACGGAATATTAATAGAAAAAAAGACAAGGAATAGCCTATTCCCCTTGTCTTTTTTCTTTTTCCATAATATAAAAAAGGAGAATTTTCGTGCAGACGATCACCATTAAAGTAGAACTTTTAAAACCGACAAAAGTAAAAAACAGATGTACAAGCAAATGACAGAAATCAACACAAAATTTGCGAATTGGCTGCTTTCTTATAGTGATTTAAAGCTTTTTTCTAGCGAAAAATTCCCGGCAGCAGTAGTGAATCAAACTATCCGCGAAGTAAAATCAAAAAAGAAAAAGCAAAAAGCGGAACGATTTAAAAGACTCTGGTGCACACTCAACAATCAAAATAGAAAGATCGAAAAACAAAAAGATTTGTACGCCATCTCATTTCCTACGCTGAAGAAAAGGATAGGAGGTTCCATGGTCGTCCACAGAACGCCAAAAAGTCTGGCTAAATAAAATACTGGATGGATCCACCAAAAAGGGAGTAGTTATGCTTCACGAGCACGCGGTCGCTGGTATGCACTTCAGAATCCCACCGGCTTTAGCCGTGGGAGTGTCAACATTTCTTTAATCATCTCCTTTTTTGGAATTTGGTGAATACCATTACATTCAAGGGGAGTTTTCATTGGATTTGAAATTCGGAGATGTCATTCGATTTGAACGGACATTCACAAAAAGGGTGTCGAAATGTTTAAAAAAGTATCCGTGAATGAAGGGGATCATCATACGATCCCAATGAATAGGGAAGACTTGTTGTTCAGGGGCTATTAACGGAGCATTACCAACAAAAATTGGCGGGGATTACATGTACTTGCCCGTAATTAATTTTAATTTTTTAGACCCGTTTTTACTGGAGATACAATAAGTTGTGAAGTAACAATTGAAAACTGGAAAAGAAAGATCATAATAGAATATCGATTTTGGCAACTTTCTAAGTCACAAATCAAATGGAGAAACAAGTAATAAGCGGAAACTTTGCGGGAGTTGTATTGACAGGGGATTAGTTGGAAAGAAAAAATATTTCCTGAATGAATAAATAGGCCCTAAAAAGAGTGGCTGATTTGATCGTCTTTCCGGAAGCCTTCATCCCGGCCTATCCCCGCGGTCTCACTTTTGGTGCTAAAGTTGCAGCCGGTCCGCGGAAGGGCGCGGGGACTGACTCCGCTATTGGGAAAACTCGGTACCTGTTCCAAGCGAAACGTCAGACAGACTCGGGGAAGCCGGAGTGTATGTTGTGATTGGCCTAATTGAAAGGGACAATGAGTACAGCGGCGACACCCTGTATTGTACCATTCTCTTTTTCGGGCTGGACGGAAAGTTGCTTGGAAAACATCGAAAGCTGAAACCAACCGGATCGCAGCGCCTCATTTGGGGAGAAGAGGACGGCAGCACTCTTCCGGTATTTGATACACCTTTTGGAAAAATCGGAGCACTCATTTGCTGGGAAAACTATATACCGCTTGCAAGAGCTGTTATGTATGCAAAGGGTGTCCAAAATCTATATTGCACCTACGGCGGATGCGAGAGAGACGTGGCAGTACCATCCGGTATATCGCCTTGGAGGGACGCTGCTTTGTCCTGTCAAGCAACCAGTATGTCACTAAAGATATATATCCGATTGATTTGGCCGGTTATGAGGAACTTAAGTCCTCTCCAGAAGAAATGTGTTTCGGCGGCAGCGCCATTGTCGGTCCGCTTGGCGAATACATAGAGGGGCCAGTGTTTGGAAAAGAGGAAATGCTGGTGGCAGACCTAAGGGCTTTCGGTGGATGGAGTCGAAGACCGGCTTGATGTGCTGGAACGGTTGGAAGAGTTATATAAACAGCTGGGCATGACGGAAGAGGCGTCGGAAGCAAAGCGTGAGATGGAAGCAGAGAAAAAAAAGGAAGAGCATAATAGGATTACAAGACGGGAAGAGCTCTTGCAAGTACCAAGAAAAACAGCCGCTCCTAAATCAAAAAAGATCGGAAGAAACGAACCTTGTCCATGTGGCAGCGGAAAAAAGTATAAAAAGTGTTGTGGGAGATAACTGGTGATAAGAAAAGCGCAAACGCCTTGCTTATTGACGTACAGACCGGAGTACCTCCGACGAGAAAAAGAAACACGGCGAGGAACGCAGGCTCAAGCAGCGATGTCCTCGAAAAAGCTTCGCTTTTCCTTCGTGCGATGACGATGCTGTCGAAGCTTTCCTTGTCCTGTCGCTTCGCCTGCACTAGCACATCCTGTGCGTCGGAGCCGATGTTGACTTATCGTAGGGAAACCGCCGCTTCTTCGAGTAACCATTCTGCAGCTTTGCGACGAGCGTTTCAGTCCCCTCATGATGATATAACTATGGGTGATTTGATGAGCCTTCTATGGAAGGTCTTTTTAGTTAGGTTATAGCCCGGTTACCCCTTAAAGAATTGCTCAAGCAATTTGCTTTCGACCAGTCGATTTCGGTCATTTGTTTATACATCCATTTTTCACATATAGTGGTTAAAAGTTCCAATTTAATGATGATCGTCTGCACGAAAATCTTATTAACAGGAACGAACGTTCAACATTTCTGTATATTCGTAATATTTGTAAAAGTAATATAAGACAAGAGAAAGGCTATAGTCTTTTTTTTATATTTTAATATTCTGTTTTGCCGAAAAAAATTCATTCCGCGGCTGAAGCGAGGGCTTTCTTCGACTCATCTGTAATAACTGATGAGTTCATCCATCAGTTTTGTACGATAGAATGCTTCGGATCTCATTCGTTAGGTCACCGCCATCGAAATTTACTTTTAAACGTTTATTGAAATCCATGTTTTTTCATTTTTAAACATCATGCAGCTTCATTTTCTTGTAGTGGTTCAATTACATTTAAATCTAGAAGACACAGTAAATCTTCCATGTTGTTCATCCTATAAACAGGGGGTGTGAGTTATCCTGTTTCGTTACAGCACAAATGATGATCAATCACTTGTGAAGTATATCTTTCTATAATTTTTCTCGTAAACTATTGTCATAAGAATCGTAGTGTGTTAAAGTGTACTCACTAAATGGAACATTATTCCGAATATCGGAATAGAAGTCGGTATAGTTTGTTCCGGGTGTAAGCGGATACAATTATCCTGGTTAGAAAGGGGAAGAGGAGAGATGGTTTTTTGGAAAAATGAGAAGGATGTTGAGGTTTACTCGCCTCCAGGCCATGAGGGGACGTTCAATCGACGTCTTGTGGGACCAGCGGAAGGGATTAAGCATTTAGAGGTGATTATCGGAGAGATGGAGCCGGGTGGTTTGGCGGATCCCCATTTGCATGAGGACATCGAACAGATCATGTACATCCTTTCCGGAAAAATGCATGCGATTATCGAAGGGGAAGAGGCTTACTTATCGACGGGGGATATTGTGTGGATTCCGAAGAATGCGATGCATGATATTCGGAATACAGGAGATGAGAATTTGCGTTTTGTGTTGATGTATTCACCTCAAAAGGTGAAGGGTTGAACGATTGAGAGGGAGGAGTGGGAGAAATGAAAAAGATGAATGGGATTGCCCTTTTGTTGACGGGCGTCTTATTGTTATTCATCGCATCGGGGTGTGGAGGTGAAGCAAAGGGAAACAGGACCGATGGGACGATCAAGCTCAAGATTGCGGATTCGCTTCCCACGACGAATTTTTTGTCATCTGAAGGAACTGTTTTTTTCATGAACCGTGTGACCGAATTGACTGACGGGAAAGTGGTGTTCGAACATTATCCGGCTGAGCAGATAGGGAAGGCGAGCAGTTATCTCGATTTGACCTTGTCGAAGACAGTGGATATCGGCTATACGTCGTACTCGACTGAAAGACTTCCTTTGACGGAAGTTTCGACTTTGCCAGGTGCCTATAGTTCATCGCAGGAAGGTTCGGAGATTTTCTGGAAGCTGATGAAAGATTATTTGACGGAAGAGGAGTATTTGAAGCATAACGTCCGTCCGGTGTTTGCGGTGGCACTGCCCCAATATCAGTATGTAACAGCAGAAAAGCCGATTCATAGCTTGGAGGATATTAAGGGGACAAAAGCCCGTGTGACCGGTACCATGGAGTTCGGTTTCGATTTGCTTGGTGCTTCCCCGATTTTCATGCCCGCTTCTGAAGCGTATACAGCGATGGAGCGCGGTACGGTCGATGGCGTTACATTTCCGTTTACAAGTTTTGCGGCGTACCAGATTGAGGCGATTGCGAAGCATACGACAAAAGGGGCGAATTTAGGGAGCTTTGCGGTTGTCTATGCCATTAATGAGGAATTGTACCAATCCCTTCCGCAGGATGTAAAAGAGGCCATTGCGCAAGCGGGGGACGAGACGGTCCTGCATTTGTCAACATTCCTTGATGAGAAGCAGCTTTGAGGAGTAAATTTATGTTTTTTAGTCCTTAAAACAGAAAATGCACTTATCCACAGATGTAAAAATTT
>NZ_JBFEGN010000090.1:0-13769 GCF_047228825.1 Siminovitchia jepli | reverse complement strand
GTACCCAGATTTGTAAATTGTTCCCAAAAGAGCGCTGAATTAGTTTTCGGCAAATTTACTTTCGTAATTTGGGTTAAAAGTTATAAAGATTTATGGGATCCGAAATTTAAGAATTCCCTTGTAGTATTGGATGATCAACGAGTTATGCTGGGCATAGCCAATAAGATACAGGGAGAATCCATGAGTTCGATCGACCCTAAGGTCATTGAAAAGTCCAAGGAGCTTCTTGTTGATCTACTGCCCAACATTAAGGCTTTTGACAGCGATTCACAAAAAACGATGCTTTTAAATGGCGAAGCCAAAGCAGGGATCGTTTGGGGAGCGGAGGCTTATCTCGCAAACAGTGAAAACCCGTCCATCGAGACTGTTTTGCCCGAAGAAGGCATGTATTTGGGAATAGACTGCTTCATTATCCCTAAAGGGGCCCCAAACAAGCGAGCGGCTGAAGCGTTCATCGATTTTGTGTTAAGGCCAGAGATCAGCGCTGAAATAACAAAGAATTTTCCATATTCCAATCCTAACAAGGCTGCGCACCAACTGATCGGTGACGAAATCATGAAGCACCCTGCTGTCAATCCGCCTGACGAAGAACTTGAGAAAGGAGAGTTTTTGAAGGATCTTGGTGAAGCCGTCCTTGACTACGATAGGGCCTGGTCTGAGGTAAAACAGTGAATATGGCAAAGATCCTAAAGGATAGGAAGCTACCTTTAGGATTTTCTTTTTGCAATAAATAAGTTAGGCAATTCTGCGTTTTTTAAATGTAAAGCCTCCGCTAATGCATAAGAATCATGTACAGTAGATGCATACTCTCCGCTTTCTCATAATACTATCAACTTTCCAGAATTACTATTAGCTTTTCTACATTACTCACAATATTCTAAAAAAACTCTCAGACTTTCTACTATACTTGCATCTTCGCTTTTAATATTTCAAACTTAAAAACGGATTCCTCCACTCCATCAAAGCCGCATAGTCGGAAGACTCCTCATCTTTAATGTAATTCGGCAAAACTTGTACGGGTGTCCGTCCGCAATGCAGCAAAAAGGTAACAACCGGGTCCTTGATTTTCCCTTCCATCACGCGGCTCAAATATTCCCCGGCGGTCATTTCCTTTTGATATTTATGATAAAAAGGAATCCGTGCCCCGCCAAGTAGGCGTTCCAGCCTCTCATGAACTACCACCTCATACATGGATTGCATCAGCCATTTTCCGAGCCCAAGTTTACGGAAAGCAGGCTTGACGCAAATATCTACAATATAAATGGCGTTTCCGTTGGGATCATGATTACGGATATACCCGTCATTCGTTATCTCAGACCACGTATGTTCCGGGCGGCTTGGGTTAAAATCAATCTTCAGCCCGGTGATTGAACCAACAATTTCCCCTTCAACCTCCACACACAAAGCTCCTTCAGGGAATCTTTCTATGTGCTCTTTCAACTGCTCTTCATTCCACCAGAGATCTGCAGGAAAAGGCGGAGGAAAGCTTTCCTTCTGAACATCAATCAGCTCCTGAAAATCAGCCTTTGTATAGTTCCTGATAACTGCTTGAACGGGCTTGTCCCCATCGAAAACATACCATTTTTTATACAACTGAAACATCCCCTTAAGAAACTTTTTCATCAAAGCTTAATTCAGGCGGTTTTTCCTTGAACATTTTCGTTAAATAGGCCAGGTATATAACTCCGATAATAAACCAACTGATCCCCAGCATAAACGCATCCCGGCTTAAGCTTGTCCATAACCAGACACATAGTATGATCCCAATCAAAGGAATGACTAAATAGAGAAAAGAATCTTTCATGGACCGCCGTTTGTTTTTAAAGAAGTAATGAGCGATGACAGATATGTGAACAATCGTAAAAGCGGCAAGAGCGCCAAAGCTAATAAAAGAGGCAACTGTATCTAAAGAAAAAAATAACGATGACAGCGCCAACAGGCTTACGATGACTGTACTGTACACCGGTGTTCTGTATTTTGGCGAAATATACCCAAACACTTTCTTCGGAAGGATCGTATCCCGTCCCATGGCAAAAAGAAGCCTCGATACACTGGCGTGGGAACTGGTTGCTGAAGCGAAGCAGCCCAGGATGTATCCGGCAAGGAACATGGCTTTAAATAGATTCCCTCCAATAAAAACAGCAATCTGCAGTGGAGCAGAGTCCGGATCTTCAAACGACATATAATCCGGATAAACCATTTGCCCAATATATGAAACAATGATGAACAGAACACCTCCGATAATGGTGACAAGAAAAATCGCCTTTGGGATGTTTCTTTTTGCATCAACTGTTTCTTCCGATAATGTGGTGACCGCATCAAATCCCAAGAAGGACAGACATAAAATGGCAGCACCCGCAAAAACCAACGAAGTCGAACCTTCGGGATTAAAAAAAGGCAATGTCGAAAATAGAGTCCCCGTTCCTCCCCCGCCTAATATCGTTTTGACGGAAAGGATCAAGAAAAACGCAATGACAATAATCTGAAAAGCGATTAAATAGAAATTGACGTTCGTGACAACTTTTATTCCCCTGATATTGATAAGCGTTACGATCAAAATGGCCAAAATAACCCAAACCCAGTTTGGTACCGATGGAAATTCGGCATTTAAATAGATTCCGATGACCAGGTAATTAATCATGGGGAGGAACAAGTAATCCAACAGCAATATCCAGCCCGTAAAAAAACCGATATGAGAATTGAGCGATTTTTGGGCATAGGTATAGGCAGACCCTGTATACGGATACGCTTTTACCATCCGGCCGTAGCTGTATGCGGTAAATAGCATCGTCAATAATGTGGCGATATACGCTGCCGGAAGCATACCCAAGGTAAGCTGGGATACAATTCCATAGGTTGTAAAAACCGTCATCGGAACCATGTAAGCCAAACCGAAAAGAACAACAGGAAACAAGGTTAGAACTTTTTTAAATTCTGCATCCGTCCTCATACAAAATCCCCTTTGTATTAAATTTAGTCTTTATACACAACATTTCCATTCATAACGGTCAACTTGACCCTCGCTTCCAAAAGCTCTGCGGATTCAGCGGCAAACAGGTCACGGTCCAGGACAATCAAATCGGCCAGCTTGCCTTTTTCAATTGTTCCCAATTTATGCTCCATAAAGTTGCCAAAAGCCGGTCCATATGTGTAATGTCTTAATGCTTCAGATATGCTGATTTTTTCCTGCGGGTTCCACCCTCCTTCGGGTTCTCCATCATTATATTGCCGCGTTACCGCCCGATATATTTCCAGCATGGGATCCAATTCAACAACAGGGAAATCACTTCCAAATGCCATGTATGCACCCGACTCAGCCAGTGTTTTAATAGGCCAAGTAAATGGATCCCTTTCCTTCCCTAAGCGAACCGGATAAATGTTATCCTTAAAGCGCCCGGTAATGGCCATGTGCTCCGGCTGCATGGAAGCGATGACGCCCATGTCGGCAAATCGGTTGATATCATCAGGATGAATTACTTCGATGTGCTCAATCGCATGACGGGAATCCCTTTTTCCATTTCGGCCTGCCGCTGCCTCAAATAAATCCAGCCCAAGCCGAACAGCCCCATCGCCACAGGCATGCAAACGCACACGAAACCCTTCCCGGTCCGCCTCTGTCACCCATTGCTCCAACAAATCCGGCGGCAGGAACGGCTCCCCTTTTATTGCAGGATTATCGGAATACGGACTCACCATATATGCAGTGTAGGTAGTCGCAACACCATCAAGAAATTGCTTTAAACCCGAAAATTTTAGCATATCGGATTGATAGGTGTCCCGCAGCTCTTTTGCTTGATCTAAATCCCCATTCAATGGGCTGAGAAAAAAATTTCTTACGGTTAACTTGCCTTCTTTCTCAAATTTTCGATAAAGAGAAAGATCCCCCAGTTCAAAACCCGGCAATGGCAGCATATCGCTAACCGATGTAATGCCAAGGCGATTCGCCGCAGACAAAAATCGCGACAGCAGTTCTTCGGCTTTTTTTTCGGGTATGTGAAAAGCCTGGTCTGCAAGCTTCATGGCCGTTTCCAATAAAATCCCCGTTGGTTGGCCGTCTTTATCTTTTACGATGGTCCCGAATGGGGGATCGGGCGTATGTTCATTAATCCCCGCCATCTCCAACCCTTTGCTGTTAAGCCACGCGCCATGACACTCCGCATTTAATAGAAACACGGGGCGGTCAGGAATAAGTTCATCTAATATGGAACGATCCGGCATTATTTTTTCATCCCAAAAAATGTGGTACCAACTAAAGCCGAGAACCCACTCATCATCCGGCCGTTTGTCCGCAAATTTTTTGACCATTTGAGCGGCTTCACGGGCCGACCGGGCATTTGCAAGATTTGCGTAATCCTCAAAAAGGCAGCCCAAGGTCAAGTGAACATGAAAATCATGAAAACCGGCCATAATCGTTTGATTTTCAAACTTGTACACTTTTGTATTTTGGCCGGTATATTCGAATCCATCTCTTTTGGAAATATTGAGAATCTTTCCATCTTTAACGGCAATACTCCCCTGTATTACCTCCTTGCCGGTAAAAATCCGGTTTCCTTGAATAATCAGATCAGCACTGTTCAAAGCTCTCCCTCCCATATCATTTGTTTGGCGAAACGGGGTTTACACTTTTGCTCTTCCCCCTTTAAACAACAGGCTAACAATCATCAGGACTGATCTTTTCAATCATTGCTTTACTTCCGACCAGACGCGGTCATAAATTTGCAGCGCTTCCCCCACATCGACTGCATGGGCTGCTTTTGGATGGTTCACTCCCTCATCCACTGTCTTCTCAATCTCTTTACGGATATCATCCGGCAATAGGTTCATGGCTTCTTCGTTCGGGCTCACATAAGGATAATCAAGTACAATTTCCTTGTTTACTTCCGGATCATAGATGAAGTTAATGAATTTTTCAGCATTTTCTTTGTTTTTTGCTCCCTTTGGAATCACGAAATTATCCTGCCACAAGCTGAGGAAGTCTTCAGGAATAACGACCTTGATGTTTGGATTTTCCCTCATTGCAAGTGCCGCTTCCGCACCGTAAACGACTCCCGCTTTTACTTCATTACTGATTAACAGGTTTTTGGCATTGTCGCTGTCGTACACTTTGATATTCGGCTTCAGTTTTTTAAGCTCTTCACCCGCAGCGACAATTTCTTCTTCTTTTCTGCTGTTCGGGTCATGGCCCAGCATGCTCAGCATGGCCCCAAGCATTGTCCGTGGATCGTCCAGAATGACCAGACTATCCTTGAACTCCGGATCAAATAAATCTTTATAGGAGGTTACTTCTTTATCAACGAGTTCTTCATTTACGGCAATGACTTCCGTTCCCCACAAATAAGGGAGAGAATAGTCGTCATTCGGATCGAAATCCCAGCCCAAATAGTCTTTACCGATATACTTCAGATTGGGAATGTTCTCTTTATTGATTTTTTCCAATTTATCCTGATTGATCAAGACTTCGACAAAATAAGTGGAGGGTACAGCCAGGTCAAAGTCCCCGCCGCTTACGTTTAATTTTGCCATCATCTCTTCATTGGAGGAAATTTCACTGTAATTTACCTTAATTCCGGTTTCTTCCTCAAATTGCTTGATTAAATGTTCCGGCAAATATTCCGACCAGTTCATTATGTTGACAACTTCTTTTCCGGAACCTCCCCCCGAGGAGCTTTTTCCACACCCTGCCAAAAAACGCTCATCAACAAAACGGCGGCAAACATCACAACAGGTGTTTTTTTCAATTTCTTCAATACATTTCACTTCCTTAGAAAAATGATGATAAAACCCGGGATTTAAGCAGGAGCAAAAAGCGCCGGAAAACCCGGCAAACTTTTCCTCCCGATCTAAAAACATAAAAAGTTTTAATTTTTTAATATATGGGCTGCCGCATCATTGGGGTACGTTTGCCCTATGCAAATCGATGATTTTCCCTGTCTTTCAAGGGCGTTACCGAGCCGGCCTCCCGATTTCTGCGCAGCGCCTCAAGATCGACATCACCTGTAACGAGTGTTTCTGCGTTCGATTGGCCTTTTGCTATCACGCCGTCTCCCGGAAAAGAAAAATCAATCGGAGAAAAGATTTCCGATTTCCCGTAGCGGGAATCCGTCTGGGTTACATGCGTTAAATGGCCAAAAGATCCAGATGTCACGACAAACGCCTGATTTTCAACAGCTCTTGCACGTGCACAATAGTGTAATCTTAAAAAGTCATGTTCATTTTCGGCAGAAAACGGAGTAAAAATGATTTGAGCACCCTTATCGACTGCCAAACGGGCTGTCTCAGGGAACTGAATATCATAACCGACCACAATGGCTATTTTGCCGCATTCCGTATCAAATACTTTCAATTCATTCCCCGGCTGTATCCCGAACCATTTTTCTTCTTGTGACGGAATATGCAGTTTATACTGTTTTTCCACCGTACCGTCTCGTTTAAAAAGGAAAGCAACATTATACAGGTCGTTGTTTTCCTCCATATAGTGAGAGCCTGCAATAATGTTTATGCTGTATTTAATCGCCAAATCAGAAAACAGCTTTATATATTCATTTGTAAAAGAAGCCGCTTTTTGTGCTTGACCGCTTGGAAACCTCTCCCCAAGAAAAGAGGCCAACTGCAATGTAACCGCTTCCGGGAAAACAATAAAATCAGAGCGGATTTTGGAACTGTTGTGCACATAATGTTCGCACTGTTTGGCGAAATCAGAAAAAGAACCGATTTTCTTCATTTCGTACTGAACGGTCGTGATGCGGACAGGCAAAGCATGCCGGTAGTCTTTGTCAGAGGGCGGAACGTAGTCTTCATTTACCCATTCCATGAGTGTGGCATATTTGAGCGATGCCCCGTCATCCGATAAGTAGTTGGGCAAAATCTTTTTAAATTGAAATCCATTCATCGTTTGAAATGTAATGACGGGATCATAGATTTTTTTCTTGATGACTTCTTGCACATATTGCTCCGGTGTCATTTCATTTGCATATTTATAATAATTGGGCATGCGGCCGCCAAATACGATGCTTTTCAAATTGAGCCGGCGGCACAACCGGCGGCGCGCTTCATACAAACGGCGTCCGATCTTCAGTTTTTGGTAATCGGGATGAACGACGACATCCAATCCGTATAAATGGGTGCCTTTTGGGTTGTGGTTACGGATATACCCGCCGTCTGAAATTTCATCAATCGTATGTTCTTCACTATACTCTTCAAAATTTACAATGATGCTTGAGCATGCGCCCACTATTTTCCCGTCATATTCGACGCAAAACTGTCCTTCCGGGAATATTCGGATATGGCTTTCATAGTGTTCCGGTTGAAAAGCAACACCGGGAATGCCAAAACTGAGGTTGGCTACTTCAACGACCTCGGGAATGTCTTTTTGGCGAATATTTCTTACGATGATTTGCTTTGGTTTATTAGAAGTGTCCGTCTCACTCATGATGCCTTCCACTTCCTTTCTTATTTTTTATGAGTCTATTAAAAGCATGTCCCAAAAGGGACGGCGGACCGGGCGTAAAAAACCCGGTCTTGCCGATCGACATCTCTTTCCTTAAGCTTTCCCCCTTGTTTTTGATCCGTTACGTCTCGCGTAATGGCTGTACCGGATTTCGATCGATTTGCGTGACATCCGCGGAGGCTGGCATTTATTATTACTTTGAGAAGCAGGAGGCTTCTGGATAAATACGGCTAAATTTCCTCATACTTGTCCGGTGACGGATTGCCGAGGCAAAGCCATGTTTTGTGTTTGGATAAGTTCATAATGATTGAAAATACGGTTTCAGTTCGCCTATGCTCGGGTGCGTTTTCATTGGCAAAATGATTTATGGAATTCGGATAATTAAATCGATCCGAGAGCCACTCTTTAAAGCTGTCCTCATCAATCATTCTTCCTTTTGCAAGGGCGGTGCGAACCAGCTGCTCAGCCCGGCTTTTCCGGACGACTGAGTCGGTGTATTTAAATTCATTCAAGTCCTTCAAATTTTCCGACAAAAATGCCGAACAAATATGGTTTGAATGGACGACAAAGCCATCAGCGTTCCCCATCAGGTCGATCCCAAACGGGGATACCTCGATATTGGCCGCCATCGACCCGCGTCCGTTTTCATGGCTGGCAATCAAAAAGTTGGCTGCCGAAGCCATTTGCCCATCCTTTACCCTGGCAATGGCCTCATGGTAAGAGGAAGAGTTGAGTACTGCCCGTAATCCAAGATGAATGGGCACTTCATCCGATTTTTTATCTGTGATCAATGCATTGAGGCAAACGGCAATCCCTGCCGAGTTCCAGCCTATTTTCCCGATAATGCCGCCTTCGGTGACCATCGTAATATCCGGCTTTCCTTTTTGTTTGATGCGAAGCAGCAATAAGCTTTCCTGCTGGCTTCCTTTCCAGTCCCAGTTTTGCCCGATAATGGTCTCATCTGAGGCCGGCGGAGTGACAGCAATGGACGTGCAGCCATCAGAAAATATGTTGTCTTTTCTGCCGGTAAGCGCAATCTCACTGCGGGCGTTCAAGGCAAGTATATCTTCAAAATCCACTCCGGCGCCCGCCGCTACACCCTCCATTTCCTCAAGGAAGCCCGGATCGTAATGTTCAATCGCTTTCAGATGGACGAGCGCCCGCTCTCTTGCTTCTTTCCAATCAATTTGGTGGTATCCGTAAAACAATTTTTCATACGTGCCCAAGCTGATTTGGATTTGTTCTTTGCCTTCACGTCCATGCTTTTCCCCTATTTCCCTTGGTGTTCCTTCTAACTCCAACTGTTTGATCATGAAAGTCTTCCTTTCTCGTGCTATTACGAAATATAATCCTTAATTTTAAAGTAATATTTCATGATGCCCAAGCCTTTTGCATTATGGCTGTGAAAAGGAATCGGCTTTAAGTTCGAACGGTCCAGCGGGTTGTTTTTATCCCCTTCATTTAAAATGTTTGAAGCGACGATTTTTCCGAGCAAAGTGGACATGGCCGCTCCGTGTCCGGCATACCCGAAAGCAAAGTGGGTGCCGTCATCAAGTTGCCCGATATAGGGGATCTTTTCAATCGTAAATCCTACTTTTCCGCTCCAGGTATATTCGACTTTTGCATCTTTCAATGCAGGAAATACGTCTATCATGCCTTTCTGCAAATTAATAAATAGTCTCGCTGCGTCACGCTTGCTCGTTGTCCGGCCGGAACCGCCAAATACCATGCGGTTATCTGCCGATAAGCGATAATAATACAGTAAATTTTTCGTATCGCAGGCTGCCCGGTTATTCACCATCAGCCGCTTGCACAATTCTTCCGGAAGCGTTTCTGTGGCCAGTACAATACTTTCTACGGGAACAATTGCCCTTTTGATCAGTTTATGCAGGTCAGTCGTATAGGCATTCACAAAAATGCCGATGTGTTTCGCTTTGACGGACCCATTACTCGTTTTCACGACCACCTCATCTTTTGAAGGATGTTCTATCTTGAGAGCTTCAGAGTTTTCGTATATGGTCCCGCCATATTTTTCTACGGCATCTGCCAATCCAAGGCAGTAGTTTAGCGGATGGAAGATCGCACTTTTGTCGTCAATATGTGCACCATGGTAATATGTTGATTCCATTTCGGTATGCATGTCTTCTTTTTCGATGATTTTCGTTTCAAAGTTGTATTCATCATACAAAAATTGCTGTTCTTTTTTGAGCCCATCCAAATGGGATGGCTTATAAGCTGTCAGCATATTGCCGTTTCTGAAAAAATCACATTTGATGTCTTCTTTTTCTATGATATTTTCAATCAAATCCACACAGTCCATCGACATTTGAAACATCTGTCTGGCAGTCTCCCTGCCGTACTTTTTGGCCAGCGCACTCATCGGCTCCACGTAGCCGATCAGCACTTCCCCGCCATTTCTTCCGCTTGCTCCCCAGCCAACAGAATGTGTTTCCAATACAATCGTTTTTACATTTCTTTGCTGTAAATGATATGCAACGGAAAGCCCGGTGAAGCCGCCGCCGATAATGACGACATCACACGTTTCCTCCCCTTCCAACGATGGCCTTTTTGGATGTTCGTTCGCAGTCGCATGCCACAATGATAAATCACTCATCATTCCACTCCTCCATCAATATGCATCCATTTTCAATCAATTATTGTTTTACTTCTGACCATGCCCTGTCATAAAATTTGATCGCTTCACCGACATCAACAGCGTGGACGCCCCTTTCATAATCTTTATCGGATAATTCCAACTCCTTTTGGACATCTTCCGGCAATATTTCCAATGCCGCTTTATTCGGGTTATGGTACGGATAGTCCATCGTGATTTCTTTGCTTATTTCCGGACGAAGAATAAAGTCAATGAACTTTTCTGCATTTTCTTTATGCGGAGCATCTTTCGGAATAACAAAGTTGTCTTGCCACAGACTTAAAAAGTCTTTGGGAATGACCGTTTTAATGCTCGGATTTTCCCTCATGGCCAAAGCAGCCTCTGCTCCGTACACTACACCGGCTTTCACTTCACCACTGACAAGCAAGTTTTTCGGGCTGTCGCTGTCAAATGCCTTAATGTTTGGCATTAATTTTTGTAATTCTTCCCCGGCTTTCATGATCTCTTCTTCATTTGTGCTGTTCGCAGAATATCCGAGCATCTCAAGCATTGCGCCAAGCATCGTACGCGGGTCATCCAATACGACAAGGCTGTCTTTTAACGACGGATCAAACAAATCTTTATATTCATCAATCTCAATATCTACCAGGTCTTCGTTGTAGGCAATAACTTCCGTTCCCCACATATATGGAACAGAGTAATCGTCATTTGGGTCATAATCCCATCCCAAAAACTTTTCGTCAATGTTTTTTAAGTTGGGGATATTGTCTTTATTGATTTTTTCCAGCTTGCCTTCGTTAATTAATACTTCAACATAATACGTAGACGGTACAGCCAGATCATAAGTGGCATTTCCTACATTTAATTTGGCTACAAGCTCTTCATTGGAAGAAATCGTACTGTAGTTCACTTTAATCCCTGTCTCTTCCTCAAATTGTTTAATGAGGTGTTCAGGCAAATACTCGGACCAATTTAAAATATTGACGACATTTTCGTCTTTTCCTCCTGTGCCTTTTCCTCCGCATCCAGCAGCAACAACTGATGCGAGAAGCGCCACCATCATTAAAATACCTATTTTTTTTCTCATCCAAAACCTACCCCTTTTGATGGATTATTTTTAGTAGTTTATCGGATTTTTATAGAAGTATAAAACTGAATCAGTCATTCAAATATCAATGGCCAGATCTTCCACGTAAGCAAGCACCATTCCTTTTAGTATCTCGTCCCCCTCTTTTACCTCAACCGACAATAAGTTTCCCCGGTATGATTTTTTTACTTCATAAAGAGTGCCGTCCGATTTTTTGATCTTAAAGATGGTTAAAAACCTTTGGATATCAGCCTCCTGATGAATCAGGACCTTTTCCAGCATGCCATCGCAGGGGCTTAATATCATCTCTTCCATTTTTTCCGTCTCTCCTGTCGTTTTTTTCGATTATTATCACCAGTCCATTTTTCGTAATCGTTTTTACTTTTTCTCAGCACCATTCCGGAAATTCAAAAAAGCGCTAATATTTATGATTGCAAGTTTTATGCCAAACGTTCCTGCTTAAACTGACAACGTTTGCAACATGAAGATTGAAAGTGTGTATTCACCATTGCATAATGTTTTCTTTTTTGCATGACTTTTTGGACCTTTTTTGAGTTTAACGAAAAAAAGCCTGAACCTATAAGGTAGGTTCGGGCTTTTTTCATAAAAAACTTTGCCAATGGTTTTGCAGGAATCCGTTATGGCGGCAGGTGTATTCACCTCTCACGTGTCCCATTTATTGGATCCAGTTTCCATTTCTATATCGTTATACCAACCCCTGCCAAAATTCACTTTCGGTATTTGTAATTAAGGGACTATCCTAATTTAGCTTTGCAGGTTTACTTTCCTTTGTAAACAATCTTTCCATCAACAATTGTATATACTATGGGCGTTTCAGAAATATCTTTAGGATCAATTTTAGTAATATCCTCCCCGAGAACAACCATATCCGCTTTCTTACCAACCTTAAGGGAACCTAAGTCATCTTCGCGGAACATCTGGTAAGCGACGTTCTTGGTGAATGACTGGAGCATTTCCTGGACAGTGAGTGCAAAATCAGCGTTGCGAACCATATCCTTTTCCTGCTCTTCAGGATAAGGACTGTTTCGCGTGACCCCAATTTCTATCCCGTTAAGCGGGCGGTAATCAGGGGTGGGAGGATAATCGCTGCCACTGGCAATCGTTATACCCGCATCCCACATCTTCCGGGCTGGATACATGGCTAGTGCACGTTCTTTCCCTAACATCGCTGCTTCAGTGTCAAAATACTGATCTTTGTAAAACCAGAACGGTTGCAGGTCGGCCAAAATATTTAATTTAGCCATACGGGGAATATCGCCCTCATCAATTGAGCTAATATGTGTGATAGTGTGACGCGAATCACGCTCTCCGTTCTCCTTAGCGGCATTCTCGTACGCATCGATCGTCATTCTGACAGCAGCATCACCGATGGCGTGAGTATACACCTGGACTCCTGCTTTATCTAAAGCGGAAACCATCTTATTGAATTCATCAACTTCCCACTCCGTGTCACCGGCGTGGTTGTGGCCTTTCCCAGCTCCTGCACCGTATGGCTCAAGGAAAAGGGCTGTCGAGGCTTCAGTGACGCCATCGGCAAATAGTTTGGCAGTATTGAACTGAACCCAATCAGAATTGTATTTTTCACGATTATCCGTAATAAGTTTAACTGCCTCCTCTGGTGACATCCCCGCATCCACGTAGGATGTGGCAGCAACTCTCAATGTGAGTTTTCCTTCTTTCTCCAGTTCCGCAAGCTCTTCTCCACTGCCATGAGGCTGGATACCAGTAATACCAAAGCTATTTGCTTCTTCGATGTATTTCAGCATTGCTTCTTTTTCCTGCTCTTTTGTGAGTGGCGGCGCCATATCTTGTACCTTTTTGAACAAACCGCCTCCTTCACGTACTACACCGCGGGGAGAACCGTCCGGATTGCGAACGATTTCGCCGCCTTTAGGATCCGGTGTATTCTCGTCTATCCCGGCCAATTCAAACGCTTTAGAGTTGGCCCACACGGCGTGGCAGTCAATGGAGCTCAGGATGACTGGAATATCAGGAACGACCTCATCCAAGGCCTCTTTCGTAGGGCCAAGGTTAGTACCATCCTCCTGCTCATAAGGCCCATACTTCCAGCCACAACCGCCATTGATGACTTTGGTGTCAGGATTTTTATCCATGAAATCAGCAATAGCCTTCATGTATTCCTCATGGGTATTGAGGCTTGAGAGATCTACTGAAAACAGCTTGTCAGGCCACAACCCCGGTGGATGCGTATGGCCATCCATAAAGCCGGGAGATACCATCTTCCCATCCAGATCAATTATCTCTGTGCCGTCGCCTACATATTGTTCCACATCGTCGTTACTGCCTACGAAGATGATTTCGCCATCTTTTGCAGCAATTGCTTCGGCAGTCGGCTGATCATCCTCCATCGTGTAAACGATACCATTTTTAAGAACGAGCGTGGCCTTATTATCAGACACCGCTCCTTCTTTTTTATTGACAGCATCTGAATCCTTTTTTTCATTTACATCTGATTTCTCGGTACAAGCACTTAACATGAGTAATAACGGAATAAACATTAATACCTATTTTCCGCTAATCGTATTATGTCAGATTGTAAAATAGAAAAATGACATTTTTTACTTTTTTTCTTCAGGGAT
>NZ_JBFEGN010000008.1:0-88586 GCF_047228825.1 Siminovitchia jepli | reverse complement strand
CCAAGAAAATCAAAAGCACATTCAAACGACTGCCCATCTGTCTTTTGGGAGACAGCCTGTATGCATGTGAGCCTGTCTTTGACATCTGCCACGATAACAAATGGAAATACATCTTCCGTTTCAAGGAAGGCAGAATTAAAAGCATCGCGACTGAGTTCGAGGCCATCAAATACCTGGAAGAAAACAACAAAAAGAACAAACATGAAAAAAAAGAGGGAGATAAGTTTGTTTGGACCCACAATATTTCATATAACAACAGACGCGTAAATCTTTTGGAAGCAGTATTGAAAACAGAGGACAAAGAGTTTTTGTTTATTACGGACATTAGAATCACTAAAAGGAATGCGGAAAAACTCGTCCAAGCGGGGCGGAGTCGCTGGAAAATAGAAAACGAGGGTTTTAACCACCAGAAGAACGGGTGGCACGATATTGAACATGTGAATTCCCATAACTATACGGCCATGAAAAACCATTACCTTCTGGTGCAAATCGCCGATATCTTGGTTCAGTTGTACCTTAATGGTGCCAAGATCCTAAAGGGTCTAAAAAAATCGGCAAAAGAAAAATCCTCGGATCTGTTAGAAGCGATTCGGAGCCGCATTTTAACAGCCGAGGATTTACTCCAATTAGGGAAACCGATGCAAATCAGGTTTACCTAACGGTTTTATTTTATCAAAGGATGTGATGCTAAGGAAGAGTTTTTATAGTTATCCACAACTTTAAAGCCAAAAATAATCCATTGTGCTCGTTTTGACTTTTTTCACAGAAAAATTGATTGGTAAATTTTTACATCTGTGGATAAGTGCATTTTCTGTTTTAAGGACTAAAAAACATAAATTTACTCCTCAAAGCTGCCTTCGGTTATTTTGATATTTATTCAAGAGTGGTTTATGTCTTATTGTTTATTCTGGTGATTGTATTTTTATTTGTTTTTATGAAAAAAAGAAGGTAGCCGAATGGACGGGATGAAGAATTTTTGATGCCGGGAAAGATCGAGGTTTCTTTTTTGATGACCAAAATTAATGTATAATATGTTGGAAATGAGCAATCAATATCAATTTCGCATAAAAGCTGGCATGGATATGGTCACGGTTGCTATATAATTTTTCACTTCATGGGGGGAAGCTGGTGAACCTTCCTTTTATATTCAAAAATAGTTTATTGCTGCCAAAAAAAGATGCGGTTTTTCAATTAAATAGAGTGAGTATGAGAGATGCAATGACATATATGGTTTGTCTGCTGGTTCTATTATTTTTGCCAGACATTGCGAAAATGATTATGAATCCGGAGTGGATGACCGAGGGGATCACATACAGTACATATATTATTCAAATCCTGGTATTTTATCCGTTTTTGATCCTTTTTTTGGTTGTAGCGGGAGTGTCCATGTTGGCTTTCGTTTCTTTCGGAATGGCGAAGATGGCGGGAAGAAAGCTTACTTATCATTATCTTTGGAAAATGACGGGATATGCTCTAACAGTCCCCTTAATGATTTACACGATATTGAAACTTTTTCAAATCAATCATGCAGGAATAAATTTAATCCTTATGCTTGTTCTATATTTTTCCATTTGCAAAATAATCCTTATTTATCCCAAAATCTCAGATGCATCATCCAAATAAAGGGAAACTTCAATCAGTCGGGTTTTAGGCATTCGACATAGGACAAGAAAAAAAGGGCTGTCGCCGGCTTTCCGGACAGCCCTGAGTATATACTATACTTCTTTGCTTAATTTAAAGGCGGACACCGACGCATTCAGCTCCTCGGCCAGCTCTGTCAAAGCGTTTGCTGTTGAAGCAGTTTCCTCGCTGCTGGCAGCGGCTTCTTCCGTTGTGGCTGAAATGCTCTCAATATAGGAGAGTACTTCTGACGTCTGGGCAGCTTGTTCTTCACTTGCACTTGCAATTTCCGTCACTTTATTCCCTGTATCATTTATCATTTGAATAATGTTTTCGAAAGCTTCACCTGATTTTTGCGTTGTAGTGACGCCTTCTTCGACAGATTTCACACTAACAACCGTAGCTTCTTGCATATTTTTAATAATATTGGATATTTCATTTGTGGCTTGACTGCTTCTTTCTGCAAGTTTGCGGACTTCATCGGCCACGACAGCAAATCCCCGTCCTTGTTCTCCGGCCCTCGCAGCTTCTATTGCTGCGTTTAGGGCAAGGAGGTTTGTCTGATCGGCAATATCATTAATGACTTCAATAATTTCTCCAATTTTCTTGGAATCCTCTTCGAGCCGGGACATTTGGGTACTCACCATGGCGGCTCCTTCAACGGAGGACTGGACAACCTGTCCTCCTTCTTTGGCAATTTTAATCGTTTTATTTGATAATTCGGCTGCTTGTTCGGTATTTTGGGCAACCGAGTTTATGGCATCCGCCAGTTCTTTAAATAATTCATTGATTGTTTGCGCAGCGTTCGCCTGATTTGTACTTGCACTGGCAATCTCTTCGGTGCTGGCCGAAACCTGCTCGGCGGAAGCTGATAAATTTTCGGAAGCACTTAAAATGTTTTGAATTGTGGCCCTTAAATTTCCAACCATTTTATTGACGGAACGGGCCAGAGTGCCTACTTCATCCTTTGTACGTATATTTACCGTTTCGGATAAATCACCATCAGCCACTTTTTCCACTAATCGAGCCACTTGTCCAAGCGGACGGGAAATAACTTTTGCAATGAAGATGCCGAATAATATACTTAGCAAACATATGAAAGCAGTAATACCTGCCACTACCATGAGAGTAGTTAAATACACTTTTTGGGCTTTCTGTTGGGCCTTTTCGGCAGCAGCCGCATCCAACTCCATTAGCGCATCCAATTCATTGATCATCCCGTTTTGAGTATTGAGCAGGCCGCCGTTAAGGCTTAACAAGTATTCCGTGTTCTTGCCGTCAATCACCAGCTGAACTGCACGATCATATAAATTATTGTGTGCTTCCCATATATTATTGAATCTGTTTATTTTATCTTCCTGCTCATATGACAATTGGTGTTTACTGTATGCGCTGACATGTGCTTCAATTTTTTCTCGGATTTTTTTTACATCTGCGATTAATTTTTCGGTTTCCTGTTCCGTTTGGGCCAAGTATAAATCCCTGCTGGCCAATCTCAACTGTTGAACCAGGTCCCGGGCTTCCGCAACTTCCTGTATCGGTTTCAAGTTATTGTTAAACATGCCGGAAATTCCATTATTTAATGCGCCCATTTGGGACAAGGCTATAACTCCAGTACCTACTTGGAATAATGCCAAAATAAGAAAAGCTGATATCAATTTCACCGATGTTTTTAGATTATAAAACCAATTCAATAACTTCTTCATAATTACACCTGCTCCTAGTACAAAATATTTTCAAAAAATATATTTCCTCTCAACAATTTATTGAAAGGCTCTCCTATTAATTTTATTGCATCACCTCTAAAGTTTTCCAAACAAAAGAATGCCCATTCTTATTGGATTGATAGCATTAATGTAACAGGCTTCTTATTTGACATAACAAAAAATCTGGTTGGCTATATTAATTTAATCGGCATAAATCCAAAGAATTGAAGTCTTCTGATTCAGATAATATCCAGATCTTAAAAAAGTTATTCCATGGAGGTTTTAATAGATTTTTGTCGGGAAATGTCAGATAGCTATACCCTCCAAGGCCTTTTTGCTTCAATCCGCGCTTCTATGTGAGGTTTGACAATTGGGGCAAGCGCCAAACCATCAGGTGTATGTTAAATTATGTTGCCAATCAGAATGGAGAGCCTGTCTATCAAATGGGGATCAGGAGCTGAATGGCTGGCAATAATATGGACGTGCCTCAAACTTTCTATAACAAAGATTGCAATTTTTTTAAAATCAACTACAATTAAGTAGAGTAGAAATTGAATCGGCGTACCAGGGGGAGCTTTTTGCTGAGAGTGGATTCGTTCCAGACCCTTCGAACCTGTTGGTTAATTCCAGCGCAGGGATGGTGATAGAGTTGAGGGCAATGTAGTTTATTGTCTTTGTTCCCCTATGGTTACGATCGGTCATTACATCATGGGGGGTTTTTTATATGGGAAGGAAAAAGATGTCATTACGTGCACTGATGGAGGTATCGATTTTTGCCGCTTTTGCGATGATGCTGGATATGATTCCATCGATTCAAGTAACGCCGGCGATCAAGTTTTCATTTGCCATGGTCCCGATTTTTATCGTGGCGCTCCGCTGGGGAATCAAGGCCGGCTTTGCATCGGGATTTTTGTGGGGACTGCTGCAGGTTGTTCTGGGGGATGCCGCAGGACAAATATTAACTCCCCTGCAAGGGTTTATTGAATATTTTGTTGCATTCAGCTTTGTCGGTGCAGCAGGATTGTTGGCACCCGCAATGAAAAATGCTGTGAAGTCTGAAGGGAAAATGATGATGGTCCTGATTTTGTTTGTGGCTATATTCTTGGGCGGCTTTGCGAGATATGTTTGGCATTTTATTGCCGGAATTATTTTTTGGGGAAAATTTGCACCTCCGGGCCAATCCGCTTTTCTATATTCACTGATATCAAACGGTACTTCTTACATCGCATCTTCCCTGGCGTGCTTTATCGTGATTGCATTGCTTGTCACGACGGCACCACGCTTGCTTCAAGTAAAATAATTGAAAAAGGCGCATTTTTTCTATGCGTCTTTTTTCATGATAAAAATCTGGCCCTCACTTCCGGTGGCGGAAGCATGCAGCTTTCTTTTTTGCCAAACCATTTATAACGGTTTTTTGCAATGAGGTCATAAAAGGGGTTACGGATGGGAGAAGGTATCATGATCAAAGGATAAAGCCATTTCCACGGCGCATTTAAATACCGGCCTATTCGGAGTACCGCCGCAGATTTATAATAGACTTTGTCTTCTTCTATAACAATCATGCTGTCGACATGGCTGGGAACATTTTGTGCCTTTAACAGTTTTTGTCCGATGTCACTTTGCAAAGAGGCGAAATGAATGTTTCCTTTCGGATCGTTTTTTATAATAAATTGGACACTCGCATCACAAAAATTGCACTCACCGTCAAACAATACGATTGGATGCATTTTTACAACCCTCCCAATGGAATCTTCTTTTACTTTAACCCATTTTGCGATATTGAAACAATGGAATATGCAGTTCAATTTACACGACGGTTCTGTTGAAGTACGCTTAGTATAAAAGGAAAAAGGAGAGGAAGGAAATGGATTTAAATGAGTGGTATGAAAAAGGGCTGACGCCAGATGAATATATCGGAACGCTGGAGTACCATAAAGATGGATTTTTGGGCATTTATGAGCAATTTACCCCGTCGGAAGATGATAGATTTTTCCAATCTGTCAAAGACAAAAATTTGCGGGTAGTGGCACTCGCGGAACCGTGGTGCGGACATTGCATGCTCAATGTTCCTGTGTTGCTCCGCCTGGCTGAAAAAACAGGCATGTCGGCCCGTTTTTTGCTGCGGGATGAAAATCTGGATCTGATGGATCAATATTTGACAAATGAAAAGCGGGTTATTCCAATCTTTATTTTTATTGATGAAAATGGAAACGAAGCGGCGAAATGGGGCCCCATCACAGAGTCTACAAGAAAATTTGTCGACGAGTTCAGAAAAGACCTGCCTCCCAAAGAGGATCCCGGCTATGACGAAAAGTTTAAAGTAATGGTAAAACAAGTAGCCAAATCCTTTAGGGAGAATCCGGATTTTTGGAACAACTCTTATGATGATATGAGAAGGGTACTCTCAAGCGTTTAATAAGGAGGAGGTGATCTCCTCCTTATTGAATTTGGTTTGTGAAAGCGCTGTCTTTAGTACTGGGCATAAAAGAATGGCTTTTATAATCAATCATGCAAGAAAATTAGACAAGACCCATTATTACAACAGTTTCAGATACATATCAAGTTTTGTCAGGTTGTAAAATGATTGTAAAATATCCCAAATAATTGACCTGAAAGCCCCTTTCATATCGAAATTATTGGAATTATTATAAAAAATATAAAGTTTGAAAGGGGGAGTTCGAAATGGTTCGGAGTGCAAGGAAAATTGTTCTTTGTTTGATCCTGTCTCTTTTGTTAGTACCGTCTTTTTCATACTCAGATAATACTAGAGTACATGCTGAACAGGTAACGGCTCCTGGCCACCAATTGCAAAATGGAGTGACACAGCCAACATATTCCTATGTGGATGCGATCAAAGAAACCATTTTTGTCGAGTCTGCATTGGACAGCGATGAAAATGGGGAACCGGATCGGATTGCGATTGATATTATGCGGCCAAAAGAAACAGAAGAAGGATTGAAAGTTCCCGTCATCATGGATGCAAGCCCATATTATGAGAGGTTGGGACGCGGGAATGAGTCCCAAGTCAAAGATCCGGATGGTGATGGAATCAACGATGTGTTTCCTTTGTTTTACGACAACTACTTTGTACCGAGAGGCTATGCGGTCGTTTTAGTTGATATGGTGGGAACAAACAACTCGGACGGCTGTCCGACAACCGGAGGTTACGAAGAGACTGAAAGCGTCAAAGTGGCCATTGAGTGGTTAAACGGAAAAGGAAAAGCTTGGGATAAGGACGGCAACGAAGTAAAAGCGGACTGGTCTACCGGAAAAGTGGGCATGATTGGAAAGTCTTATGATGGTACACTGGCAAATGCCGTTGCCGCCACTGGTGTGGAAGGATTGGAAACAATCGTTCCGATTGGCGCCATCAGCAGTTGGTATTACTATTACCGTTATGAAGGCATCCTGTTCAGCCGCAACGGTCCGGGAGGGCTCGCCAGCAGGGTGACAAACAGCAAACGAGTGCAGCAATGTGCCCCCATCCGCGAAAAAATAAGAGTTGCGGCCGATGACGATACCGGAAATTATAACGAATTTTGGGCTGAGCGGAATTACTATAAAGATGCTGATAAAGTCAAAGCAAGCGTTTTCGTCATCCACGGATTGAACGATTACAACGTGAAAGCCAATCACTTTTCCAAGTGGTGGGAAGCATTGGCTGAAAACGATGTACCGAGGAAATTATGGCTTACACAAACGGGCCATGTAGATCCATTTGATTTTAGAAGAGCCGAATGGGTGGATACTCTGCACCGCTGGTTCGATTATTGGCTCCTTGGAATTGAAAACGGTATCATGGATGAACCGATGGTAGATTTGGAAACCGGGCCTGGTGAGTGGGAAACGCATTCCAATTGGCCTGACGAGAATTCAAAAGTTGCCAAGCTAAGGCTTGCTCCCGGGGCTGAAAATTTACCGGGAACATTGACAACCGGACCCGTAAACGGGAATGATACCCAAACATTCACGGATAACCCCAATCAAACAGACACCCAAATGGTTCAAAACGAATTTACCGTGAAAGAGGACAGGCTCATCTTTTTATCTCCGGAACTGAAAGAAGATGTCCGTTTGAGCGGTGTTCCCGAGATAGATATACGTTCGGTTGTCGATAAAGAAAATGCGAATCTTACTGGGTTGATCGTAGATTATGGGACAGATGTCAGGGTCAATCATCAAGGAAGTGGTGAAGGGATCAAGACACTTTCCAACAGAACGTGCTGGGGTGAAAGCTCTCCATCCGACAGCGCCTGCTATCGGGAAACGGAAATCACAACGGTTGAAGCGCCATATGAAATTGTGACGCATGGATGGCTTAGTGCCAAGAACAGAAAATCCCTTGAATATGCTGTTCCATTGGAACCCGGCAAAAATCATCGGATGAAATGGGATACTCTGCCGGAAGATTATGTCTTTAAAAAAGGCCACCGGATTGGCATTGTGATTGCCGGAAGTAATAGAGGACGGCTTCTTACAGATCCAAACAGGGCCACTTTTCATGTTCATCTTGGACAAAGTTTAGTAGAATTGCCGATCGTCGGGGGAAGGAAGGCTTTAGAAAAGGCATTTGGAGAAACAAATCCTGCAAATGCCGCGGAAATCATCACGCGTGTGGAAAATTTAAAAAAAGACGGGGAATTCAAAAGCGACCGTGAAGCCAGGTCATTAACCACTCATATGGCGGCAGTGGAGCTTTATGAGAAAAAAGGATTGAGCGACAAAATCGTCAAACATATGAATGGCTTTATCATATTGCTTGCACATCAAGAAGATCAGGGGCTGATTTCCAAAAAAGGCTACTACATTCTTAAGGAAGAAGCCGAATCATTAATCGAAAAATGGGAATAGGCGAATAGAATCAAAGTTTCATTGAAAAGTTCATTCCCCGGCACAGGCTTTGGAGGCCTGTACCGGGAATTGTTAAAAAAGACCATTATTGTGTGTTTATAATAAGATATTTGGAAACAAAGACATTTCTGATGTTTTTCAATAAAACTTGAAAAAAATGGAATAAAGCTGTTTACCTAAATCATCATACTGGTTAAACCATCCTTCAACATATATCCAAGGTCTTGCTTCCAACTTCCGCTCTGATATCTGACCTCCGGATCCGCAGCTTCGGTGATACGTTTAGCCCCGGTACATTTCCCCGCAAAAGTCACTCGACCAGTGAGCTATTATTATGCACTCTTTGATCTGCGAAGAAAGTGGATTCTTAACGGATATTGTTCCGATTTAAGGGAGAGGAGAGCTGATTAACAGGGTACTGGGAAAACAATTGGAAATTTAAAGCGTGGACCCTTTTTTAAAAATAATCTTAAAAGGACTTATCGAAAAAATAGCGAATAAGTTATTTAAGAATCATTTTATGTCTCAATATATAACTTTTTATTTATTTATTTATTGCCAATTTTCCGTATTAATGTAATAATGTTTTTTAAATATAATAAGTCATCACCAGAAGGGAGTGAGGCAATGGAGAATATATTATTAAAAGTAGAAGGGCTGAGAACCTCTTTTTTTACAGATGATGGAGAAATTCCGATTGTTAACAGCATCGATTTTCATGTCCGAACCGGTGAAGTCCTTGGCATTGTCGGGGAATCCGGATGCGGAAAAAGCGTCACTTCTTTGTCTATCATAGGGCTTATTCCGGCGCAAACAGGAAAAGTGGATGGACAAATTTTGTTTAAAGGAGAAAATCTCGCTTTGGCGTCGGAAAAAAGAATGCGGCAAATCCGAGGCAATGAAATCGCCATGATTTTCCAGGAGCCGATGACGAGCCTGAATCCGGTCTTTACCATCGGGGAGCAGCTTCTGGAAGCCATTCAGATTCATAAGAGATTACCGAAAAAGAAAGCAAAAGAGCGTGCTGTTGAGATGTTGAAGCTTGTGGGCCTTGCGCGTGCGGAGCAATTGCTCAATGAATATCCCCATCAGCTTTCCGGAGGGATGAGGCAGCGCGTCATGATTGCGATGGCGATGATCTGCAATCCCGAATTGCTGATCGCAGATGAGCCGACAACGGCATTGGATGTCACCATTCAGGCGCAAATTTTGGATTTGATGAAAGCGCTTAACAAAGATACGGATACTGCCATTATTATGATCACACACGATTTAGGGGTCGTAGCCGAGATGTGCAGCCGCGTCATTGTCATGTACGCCGGGCATATCGTGGAAGAGGCGGATGTAAAGACTATTTTTAAAAGTCCGAAGCATCCTTATACGATTGGATTAATCCAGTCTGTTCCGGATATGCGCCATAGAAAGGATCGGCTTTATTCAATTGAGGGAAATGTGCCAAAACCAGGCTCTATCCAAGCGGGTTGCCACTTTGCACCACGGTGTGAACATGCGTTTGATCGCTGCTTTGCCCAAACGCCTGACCTTTTGAATCTGTCAGATGTACATAAAGTGAAATGTTGGTTATACGAAAGCGAAAAAGGAGAAGTCAGCCGATGACAGAACGATTATTGGAGGTTAAGGGTTTAAAAAAAAGCTTCCCTATACAAGGCGGGATATTCGGAAAACAAATCGGCGAAGTGAAAGCGGTTGATGAGGTTTCATTTTTTATTAAGAAAGGTGAAACATTGGGGCTTGTCGGCGAGAGCGGATGCGGAAAATCAACGACAGGCAAAACGCTGCTCCGTCTTTTAGAACCGACAGAAGGGAAAATATATTTTGAAGGAAAAGACATCACGGACCTTCCAAGAAATGAAATGCGCCGTCTGCGCAGGGAAATGCAAATGGTGTTCCAGGACCCGTTCGCTTCCTTAAATCCAAGGCATAAAGTTGAAAAAATATTGGAAGAGCCATTGATCGTTCACGGGGTGACAGATTCAAAAGAGCGGAAGAAGAGGGTGCGCCAGCTGCTGGAAATTGTGGGTCTCAATGATTATCACGCAAAGAGGTATCCTCATCAATTCAGCGGCGGCCAACGACAAAGGATCGGCATTGCGAGAGCTTTGGCTGTCCATCCCAAGCTCATTGTGGCAGATGAGCCTGTTTCCGCTCTTGATGTATCGATTCAATCACAGGTCTTGAACTTGCTCAAGGATTTACAACAAGAATTTAATTTGACCTATCTATTTATCGCACATGATCTGGGGGTTGTCCGCCACATCAGCGACCGGGTGGGAGTGATGTATCTGGGAAGGATTGTGGAGCTCGCTGACAGCGAGCAACTCTATGAAAATCCAAAACACCCATACACGAAAGCGCTTTTATCAGCTGTACCCGTTCCTGATGTTGACTTTCAAAAGGAGCGCGTCATTTTACGGGGGGATGTGCCAAACCCGGCAAATCCGCCTGCCGGGTGTGCGTTCCATACACGCTGTCCGGCCGCAATGAAGCAATGTGCCCACAAGCGGCCGTTGTTTAAAGAAGTAGATAAAGGCCATTACGCGGCTTGCCACTTATATGAGTGATGAGCAGCGTGAAAAAATAAAGGCAAATATCAAATGGGGGTAAGAAAATGAAGAAGGGTTTATCCACTGTTTTTTCACTGTTACTCGTCCTGTCTTTCGCTCTTATGGGCTGTTCGGGATCGAAAGAGACAGGAAAAGAAGAGGGCGGAGAAAAGAAAGAGAAAGCAGCGGAAGGCGGCACAATGATTTATGCTCGCGGTGGAGATGCGGTCAAGCTTGACCCTGCGACCATTACAGATGGTGAGTCTTTAATTGTATCCGAACAAATCCTTGAGACACTCGTCAATTATGAAAAGGAAACTACGGACATTGTTCCTGGGCTTGCCAAAGACTGGGAAGTTTCTGATGACGGGATAACGTACACATTCGAATTGGAGGAAGGCGTAAAGTTCCATGACGGCACCGATTTTAATGCGGATGCAGTTGTTAAAAACTTCGAACGCTGGATGAACGGGAAGGATGAAGCGGAATTCCCTTATTTTGTATCGCAATTTGGCGGATTTAAAGGCGAGGAAGCCGCAGTGATTAAGGAAGTGAAAGCGGTTGATGAATATAAGGTAGAATTTACATTATTCAGGCCGCAGGCGCCGTTCCTGAAAAACCTGGCCATGACGCCGTTTGCCATTTCCAGTCCGGCTGCCATTGAAAAGTTTGGTGACAAATACATCGAAAACCCAGTTGGAACAGGGCCGTTCAAGTTTGAAAGTTGGAAGCGGAATGACACAATTACAGTCGTCAAAAATGAGGACTACTGGAAAGATGGGCTTCCGAAGCTGGATAAAGTGATCTTTAAAGTCATCACGGACAATTCAGCCCGTTTAAACGCACTGATTAAAGGAGAAGTGGACTTGATGGACGGTTTGAATCCAAGTGACGTCGAAAAGGTAAAAGCGGACAGCAACCTGCAAATTTTTGAGCGTCCGTCAATGAATGTCGGCTATTTGGGATTCAATGTTGAAAAGGAACCTTTTGATAACAAAAAAGTCCGCCAGGCTATCAGCCACGCAATAAACAAGCAAGCAATCATCGACAACTTCTATGAAGGAACGGCTGAACCAGCGAAAAACCCGATTCCGCCTTCCATTAACGGATATAACGACGAAATCGAAGATTATGAATTTGATTTGGATAAAGCGAAAAAGCTGCTGGAAGAAGCTGGATTCAAGGATGGATTCAAGATGGATCTATGGGCTATGCCTGTACCCCGTCCATACATGCCAAACGGCCAAAAGGTGGCTGAAGCCATCCAGGCCGACCTTGAAAAGCTCAACATTGACGTCAATATTGTTTCAATGGAATGGGGCACTTACTTGGAAAAAGTACGGGACGGGGAAGCTCCGATGTTCATGCTTGGCTGGACGGGTGACAACGGGGACGCGGATAACTTCCTATATGCCCTGTTGGATAAAGACAGCATCGGATCAAACAACTATTCAAGGTATGCGAGTGAGGATGTTCACAAGCTGTTGATTGAGGCGCAAACAGAAACGGATGAAGATAAGCGCAGCGAACTGTATAAAGAGGCATTGGAAATCATTCACGATGATGCTCCATGGGTACCGCTCGCCCATTCTGTTCCGCAGCTTGCCGGAAAAAGTACGATAGAAGGGTTCTTCCCGCACCCGACAGGGGTTCAAGTGTTTGACGATGTGTCATTGTAATAGGGATTTGCGAGGGGAGTGGGCGTACTCCCCTTTTTTGGTCAGTGCTATGTAAATTTTTCAAGAAAGGTGATTGAATGCTCGCATACACGATAAGACGACTGACATTGCTAGTCCCGGTTCTTCTGGGTATGGTGTTGATTGTATTTTCCCTCATTCATGCGATTCCGGGCAATCCGGCTCAGATTATTTTGGGCCAACAGGCGACAGAGGAAGCCGTTGCGGCGTTAACAAAGCAATTAGGCTTGGATCAGCCATTATATATACAATTTTTTGATTATGTTAAGAACCTGTTAACTGGGGATTTGGGAATGTCGATTCGCACCCAAAGCCCGATTAGCCAGGAAGTATGGCCGTATTTGGCAGCAACATTAGAGCTTGCTTTTGCTGCCATGCTGATTGCGATTATCTTCGGTGTCAACGCAGGGATTATTTCGGCATGGTTTCAAAATTCATGGTTTGACTATATTGCCATGCTGCTTGCCCTGATTGGTGTTTCCATGCCGATCTTTTGGCTTGGCTTGATGGAACAGTATGTTTTCTCCATTCAGCTTGACTTATTTCCGACAACAGGGCGTGACAATATTCGGGATCCGGTCGAACCGATTACTTATTTATATTTAATTGACACACTCATGCAAGGCAGATTTGACCAGTTTGGTGAAGTCATCAAACATCTTGTATTGCCGAGCTTGGCACTCGCTACAATTCCCATGGCGATCATCGCACGGATTACAAGGTCAAGCATGCTGGAAGTGATGCACTCCGATTATATCCGTACTGCCCGTGCCAAAGGGATGAGCATGTTTTGGGTCGTTTATAAACACTCATTAAAAAATGCCTTTATTCCTGTGTTGACGGTCATCGGTTTGCAGACCGGCCTGCTTCTGGGCGGAGCGATCTTGACGGAAACGATATTCGGATGGCCGGGAATCGGCAGCTATATTTATGATGCGATCCAATTCCGCGATTATCCGGTTATTCAATCAGGAATTCTGGTTGTTGCCACCATTTTCGTCTTAATCAATTTAACGGTGGATCTGTTGTATGCAGCGATTGATCCGCGAATCAAATACCGTTAGGGGGAAAGACAATGATTGAACCAGCAGCGAAATTACCTCCAAATCATCCAAACATGACTATAAACGAAGAAGAACAAATCATTTCCCCTTGGAAGGAAGCGTGGCGGAGCTTTAGAAAAAACAAGGCAGCCTTATTTGGGCTCGGCATTGTCCTGTTTTTCATTTTACTGGCCATATTCGCGGATTTGATTGCACCATATGGATTTAAAGAAACGGAACTGGCGAATAAACATCTCCCGCCATCAAGTACACATTGGTTTGGAACGGACGAGTTTGGCCGCGATATTTTAAGCCGAGTTATTTACGGTGCCCGCATCTCCCTCCGGGTCGGATTTCTGGCGGTCAGCGGATCTGTGATAGTGGGTTCTTTGTTGGGTATTGTTGCCGGCTATTACGGCAGATGGGTAGACGGAATAATCTCGAGAATATTTGATATTCTATTAGCTTTTCCAAGTATATTGCTGGCCATTGCGATTGTTGCTATCCTTGGGCCGTCTTTGCAAAATGCAATGATTGCCATTGCGATTATCAACGTGCCGACATTTGGTCGTTTGCTGCGCTCAAGGGTGCTCAGCGTAAAAGAAGAGGAATATATTATGGCAGCCAAAGCGATTGGCATGAAGGATGGCAGAATTCTTTTTCATCATGTCCTGCCAAACAGCCTGGCGCCGATCATCGTTCAGGGCTCGCTTTCCATCGCTACAGCCATCATTGAAGCGGCAGCCTTGGGGTTTCTTGGATTGGGCGCGCAGCCACCGACACCTGAATGGGGAAAAATGCTTGCAGATTCGAAAGACTTCATCATCCAGGCCCCATGGACCGTATTCTTTCCTGGGATCGCCATCATGCTCACAGTGTTGGGATTCAATCTGATGGGGGATGGGTTGAGGGATGCACTTGATCCAAGGATGAAAAGGTAAAATGATTGGGGAGGGCATGCCTTGGCAGGCCGCCTTGCCTGGACCCGAGTCATGCCCTCATTTGTGCCACTCATATTTGTCTTTTTCAAGCATTTCCAAATGTAAAATCAAAGGGTCAAAAAATGGGTTTGGGGCTGTCTTAAGTTGTATAATAACAACTTATGGACAGCCCTTTCTTAATGTTGCCTTTTCGGACTTAAGCAGGCCATTATTGCCATCTCTTTAATAAATATTCCGTATCCGATTTTAAAGATTGATAGGCCCGTTTTGAAATATGCCCTTTTTTAAAATGGTTATTCAGTAAAATATGAAAGTCATTCATGTGCTTCACTACCTTTTCCGAGCTGCCTTTCTTTTCGTAATGCTGGATCGATAATAAATGGACTTGCAATGAACGGGCAACACCGCTGTTTGCAAAATCCCCGTCTTCCCCGAATTGCTGTACGGCTTTTTCCATGGTGGACGCGGTTACATTTAGGGTTTGCAAGTTACCCGCAATTGGTAAAATAACTTCACTTTCCCCGGGTACCACAGTGATTTTTGTTCCGGCCGGTGGGCGGATTGTGTAATCATGGTCGCTCGCCAGGAGAACGATCCCTATTTGATGCCCCGCTTCAAAGACATAGTCATCCGGCTGCATATCCCATTTGAACGTATATTTCTGATTCGGTACAAGTGGTACAGATTGATCGGCTGATTCCAGGTTTTGCGGGTCCATCCATCCCCGTGTTACAATTTCCGGTTTCGTTCCGCCATAGTCGACAAGAAGAGCCGTCAGATTTGAAACAGGACGATCAATGCTTGCCCTGATTTTTACGACAGGCGTACCACTCATGCGGATTGGTTCTTTAAGAACCGGGGAAAGGTAGGCCAAACGGTTCTCCGTTTTCAATCCGGGATTTTCTGCAAGTGCGGCTGCCTTTTTCCTTGGATCATCCATCAGGCTTTCGCTGCCCGAGGAGTTATGGAACAGTTCGTTGCTGAGAATACCGCTTTCTGAATCATTACCTGCTTTCAGGGACAGCTTTGCTGATTCCGCTTCTGGGGCAGGCCAGTCTTCTTGTTGGTGCCACGTGCGGTCTTCACGCTGGATGTCCACTTTTGGTTCATCCATGATTCCGTTTTCAATGCCATACAGCCAGTAATCAAACCATCTATTTTCGGTCTGTTTCCAGTTGTTCGATGATACTCCGCTGTGCCCTCCCTGATGGAGCCACATTTTGCGCGGAACGTTGTTCTCTTTTAATGCTTCCCACCATTGTGAAAATTGCTTTGTTTTTACGTTCCAGTCATTCAAGCCGTGTACGATAAGGACACTTGCTTTGATTTTATCGGCATTGTTCAAATAGTTCCGCTCGTCCCAAAATACATTATAGTCTCCCGTTATCCGATCTTGCTTTTCTGTTAATTCATCCATTACTTGTTGGCACACATCAGGATTTTTACGGGTTAATACGTATTTTGCCAAAACGTCGGCATCCTCACCCTGGTAGCCCCCGGGTGCCACAACTGCACCGTTTGCCCGGTAGTAGTCATACCAGCTGCTGATGGCTGCGACCGGAATAATTGTTTTAAGCCCTTCGACACCGGTTGTCGCAACACCGTTTGGCAATGTTCCGTTATAAGAAACACCAGTCATGCCGACGTTGCCTGTTGACCAATCTGCAGCAACTTCGCTGCCATCTGCAGTAAATGCTTTCGCCCTGCCGTTCAGCCAATCAATCACGGCCTTTGTTGCTAAAATTTCATGTATATCGCCCACTGTTGGGCAGCCGTCCGAATCACCGCTTCCAATGCTGTATCCCAAAATGACCGCATAACCCCTTGGAACATAATAATTTCCTAAAGAGCCAAGATTGGCTGCCAATGGCTTTCCGCCGCCAACCGGAATCAGGTCCACGTCAACGTTATGAAAATCAAGCGGATTTCCCCCGGCCCGGTATGGACTCATTTCATAAATGACCGGAACCTTTATTCCCGGTTCTGTATGAGGACGCATCACCCGAATGGCCACCCGGTCCGTTTTTCCGTCTCCGTCGCTGTCCGTTTCCGTTTCAACAAACAGATTTTCAATAATGGCATCATCTGTTGAGTAAATCGGCTTTGTCATCCCGTTTTCCAATTCAATTTTCGTTGAATCGGACGCTGTTTCCGGGATGAGTCCATTGAAATTAACAGATTCTTTTGGAGAGGCGATTACAGAATGATCTTCAGCAGCAACCGCAAGTGTACCTAACATCAGGAAGATCATCATAAAAAATGAAACGATGAAATGTCTCCTAAACATTCAGCTTCCTCCTCAAATAGTGGATTTCTATAAGTCCATATCACTCAGCTTTTATTCCATTTTGTTTCCCCTCCTTCAAAAAGCCAGACTGAATCATTCATAACATAACACCAATAATTAATTTGAACAATTTAAAATTATAAAAATTAATCAAATAGTAAATAAGTAACTGCTTCATATTAGGTATTAATACTCGAAAAGTGTATTTACAAACTTAATTCTAAAAAAAACGTAAAATCGATTGGCTGAGATGGGGCCTTTCTCATAATTTGTTAAAGGGAATTTTTTGTTTCCATTTTATGGAACAGTTATAAATGAAAAGCCTTATGCGCAATTATAAAATTGATAGGAAGATATTTTTATTGAATATGTTCACTTTATTTAGATGTTTATGAAGAAAATATTAACATTGAAAGAAATCTTCTTTTTTATGAGGATTAAGATCTATAAAAACAGATCATTACCTTCCGACTATTTATTTTATTCTGATATTTTGTAATTGTTGGAAATAAAGTTAGGTGTTATGCTTAAGAAAAAAGGAGGTTGTTGATATGAGGCGGATAAAAAGGTATTTTGCATTTTGGGGTATTTTTTTGCTTATAGCAGGATTCACTTCTCCTGTTTATGCGCAAGAATCAGGGCTGGACGCATTCCCTGAAGCAGTGGATCCCGAATCGTGGGTATTGCCGGAAAACATGACATGGGATGATTACCGGCCTGTCCCGGGGGTGGACTGGAACAATTCGGATATCAAACCCGAAAGAGTTCTGAAAGGAGCGTTAGTAGTAGTCGATTTTCCTGACCGCGAATTTATTTTAAGTTCAAAAGAGGGGAGTGAGCATAATGGCAACCCCATAAATGGAAATATTCCGAGGGAGGAGGTTCCAAAGTATTGGGAAGATTTTTTGAACAAGCCTCAGGAAATCAATAATTACCACACGATTAATGAATACTGGATGGAAAATTCCTTTGGCAAATGGTCTGTAGAAATTGATGCATTTGGTCCATACAGAATGGATCATAACGAGTTTGAATATGGCATGAATGAATATGGCCAACAGGAATTCTTGCCACCAGGATCGTCTCCCAAAAGCACATTTAGAACGGAAGCCATGAATAAAGCAAAAGCCGACCTGGAGGCTTCCGGAGAAGACTATGATTTCACGTTTATACTGCATGCCGGGTATGATGAATCGGGCGTTTGGCAGGAGTTCGGTGAAATGATGTTTTCCGGCCGTGAATCGGTAAGTGATGAATACGGCCCGCCGGCTGCATTTCCGAACATGCCTAATTGGGCTTCAACACGGTATGTTCCCTGGACATCTTGGGTTGCAGCAAAAGGAATCTGGTCTCATGCTGATATAAGAAATGGCATCTCTGTCCAGGGGGAAAATGATGGAATGGCAACCTTTGCACATGAGTTTGGCCATATTATGCAATTGTTGGATAACTACAATAATCCATATGGCGATCCTGTTTCCCGTACGTATTCGGGTCCGTGGGAATTGATGAGCCGCGGCAGCTTCAACGGTCCTGGCGGCCCTCACACAAGATGGATGGTTCAGCCAACTTTGGGTGGCTCTGCTCCATCACATCACATGCTGCGGAATAAGATTAAACAAGGCTTCTTGACTGAAGATCAATATTTGAACGTAAACCGCGATGAACTGGCGGAAACCGGACCGGTTTTTGCGGATATAGTAGCCCGTGCGGTGCCGACCGGTGAGAAGTTTGGACGAACTGGTCTGTATGGCATCAACATTGAAATGGAAGATTTGACGCCGCCAAACTCACTGCGGGATGACTGGCGTGCCGATATGCAGCGCGGGGCAAAGTGGTACAACAACTACACGGTTGAAGTGGTTGACCGCGTAGGATTTGACTCGTTTACGCCGGATTCAGGTGTACTTTTGGCCAAAACAAAGAACGCTGAATCTGCACCAAACATTTGGGTGGTCGATGCCCATCCGGAAGATATTGATCAAGTGGACTTTGTCCGGCCGGATGGTTCAGAAGCCATGTATTCAAAAGGAGACTATCGCCAGCTCGCAGATGCCCTATTTAAAGCCGGCACCGCCGATGGCGTTGTAAGCGAATACGTGGACAAGCACAACAAGCTCCACTTCTATATTTTGGACAAAAAGCCTGATGAAAAAGGTGTTCTTTCTTACCGGGTGGCGGTCCGCCATTTGGACGGAGCGGGAGACTTTAAGCGTGGCGTGGAAGCAGCGAAGGGCCATGCAGAAAAAGCGGCTCCCGGCAAAGTGGCCACATACCATTTCAGTGTAACAAACACCGGAGAGAATACGGACCTGTACCGTCTTAATGTAGAAACGGAAGCCGGATGGGAAACGATGCTCCAGCATAAAGTGATTGAAGTGGCAGCCGGGCAGACAGTGGAGGTACCGGTTTATGTGAAAATTCCGGAAGGAAAAGACCCGCAGACGGTGCTTTCTTTTACAGCTGCATCGGAAACAGATGAGAATCAAGCTGCAACGGTTACACGTGTGGCGGGAGCGGATGTCAGTGCAAGCAATATGGTCTCTTTGATCAAGCAATTTGAAGCGGATGGAGCGTTCGCCAACGAGGGGGCAGCCCGTGCTTTGAAAACCCATATGATCGCTGTTGAGCGTTTTGAAGTGCAGGGGGAAACTCAAAAAGTCCTCAAGCATATGGGCGGGTTCGAGGCTTTGCTGAATAACCAACAAAAGAATGGATTAATATCGGAAAAAGCCGGACAAGTCCTTAAGGTCTATACAGATGAGTTGGTTGATAGAGTTGGCAGCAAATAACTAAAATGCTGAAATCGGGGCAGGAAAAATTCCTGCCCTGATCTTTTTAACCAAACCGGCTGGTATGTGCGTCACCAAAGCGGCTGATATGTGCCCGGAATCAGAGGCTGCCATCAAAAAGGGTCACATACCCGGCTTATATATGTACAGGTGCTTGTATAAATAAGTCCTCTTCCTTTGATGAATTCCACTGTTGTAAGGAAAGTTATCTGCTTTTTTCCTTTATCTTTGTAGATATAATGATTAAGTTCTAACAAGTGATTGATGGCTCTCATCTACAATGCTTCCCTTTTCCAAATATAAAATCCGATTTCCCAACTTTTTCGCTTCCTCATGGTTATGGGTGACCAAGATAATGGGGATGCGCCAAAGTTCATGGATACGGATCAGCTCTTCATGGCTTTTTCTCCTTGTTTCATCATCGAGTGCTGAAAAAGGCTCATCCAAAAGCAGGGCGGCGGGTTCGGTGGCGATGGCTCTCACAATGGCGACGCGCTGTTTTTCTCCACCTGAAATTTCGGAAGGATATTTATCTGCCAGGTGTTCGATCCGAAGTTCCTTCATCAAGTCTTTGGCAAATGCTTCGTTCTTCATGCCGTACGCGATGTTTTTCCAGACGGTCATGTGTGGAAAAAGGGCGTAATCCTGGAACAAATATCCGATGTTCCGTCTTTGGATCGGAACGAGCGATTTGCCGTCAAAAAACTTCGTTTCGTTTAACCGAATAATCCCGGAATCGGGATGATTCAGTCCGGCGATGCAATTCAGGATGGTTGTTTTCCCGGAGCCGGAAGGTCCGAACAGGACGACAATTTCATTGGCTGCCGAGAATTGTATATTCAAGTCAAAATGGAAAAGCTTTTTTTGGATATCGACGGTGAGCACCTTCAACCCTCCATTAAGATTTCGAATGTTTCATCATGTTCCTTTTACTCCACCAGTTCAGCCATAAAATCGCACTGAATCCGAGAGCAACGATAATGATGACCCAAAATTTGGCCAGTTCCATATTTCCGGATTCCACCGCGAAGTAGATGGCGAGCGGAATCGTGTCGGTCACGTTCGGGATATAGCCGGCAATCATCAGCGTGGCGCCGAATTCGCCGAGTGCACGGGCAAAGGTCAGGACGGTCCCTGCCAGCAGCCCCGGCCAGGCAAGCGGGAAGGAGATTGTCCAGAATACTTTCCATTTTGAAGCACCCATTGTGTAGGCCGCATTTTCAACGTTCGGGTCATACTGTTGAAATGCGGCGGCGGCACTTTGGTACATCAACGGAAAAGAAACGACAACCGCGGCGATGAGAACTCCGTACCATGTGAAAACAATCTGGAAATCGAACCAGTCGAGCAGCAGTTTTCCAATAAACCCGTTTTTCCCGAATACATATAGAAGCCCAAAACCGACAACGGTCGGGGGAAGCACGAGCGGCAGCAAAATGATGGCTTCCACCACGCTTTTCCCATTAAAAGAGTTGCGCCCGATAAGCCTGGCCAGAACAACCCCAGTGATAAAGACGATGACCGTGGCGATGGCGGCCGTTTTAAATGATAGTAAAAGCGGAGAGTAGTTCATGGATTCATCATACCTTACAGCAATTATTTCTTAAACCCGTATTTTTCCAAAATGTTTTGTGCCTCTTCAGTCTCCAGGAATGTTAGGAACTCTTTGGCTTCTTTTTCATGCTTTGTTTTAGCCAGGACGGCGCCCGGGTAGATGATCGGCTCGTGAAGCGACTCGTCGACGGTCGCTAAAATGTTGATTTTATCGGAAGTTACCGCATCACTCTCATAGACAAATCCGATGTCGGCATTTCCGGTTTCCACATACGTCAACACTTGGCGTACGTCTTTCGCCATTACGAGTTTTTTCTCTTTTTCCAGCTCATCCCATTTATTCAAGTTATGTAGTATTTCTTTGGTATATTTTCCTGCCGGAACGCTTTCAGGATTGCCAATGGCGATTTGATCAACATCTGCAACAGAGATTTCATCGGGTGATTTATAATGGATTTTGGAGTCAGCGCTTGTGATCAATACAATTTTATTGCCCGTGACATTTTTCCTTGTTGATGTTTTGACAAGGCCATCTTCCTCCAATGTGTCCATCCATTCTTGGTTGGCAGAAATAAAAATATCCACGGGAGCTCCTTGTTGAATTTGCTGCGCCAATGTACCAGAGCCGCCCAAGTTGAAAGTTAAATCTACTGAATGGTCTTTTTCATAAATTTCTTTCATTTCTTCCAGGGCATCTGTCAGGCTGACTGCTGCGGAAACAGTCAACGGTATTTTCTTCTCGGTCTTTTCTTTTTCCACATTGTTGCTTGCTTTATTGCTGCTGCATCCTGCAAATAGCAACGAAGCGATCAGCAACATGAATATTCCAAACTTTTTCATCTACATCCCCCTAAAAATATATCTATTTATATTTATTTATAATTAATTATATCTAATTATATTTAGCTTGAACATATAAGTAAATGATAAAATAGAATTATTACGTATATTGAGGTGTTTTTTATGGCACACAATGAATTTTTTACAACGGAAGAAATTGCGAAAGCTTTAAAAGTCTCCAAATTGACGGTCTATGATTTGATCAAAAAAGGGGAACTGAAGGCTTTCCGGGTGGGAAGGCAAATGCGGGTGGATGCAAAAGAGCTGGAGGATTATAAATTACGGGGACAGGAAGTGAAATCTTTACAGAGAGAAGAATTGGAAAATCAAGGTAATGGAACAACTCGTCAAATCGTGATCAGCGGGCAGGACAGCAGCCTCGATATTTTGGCAAGGCAGATAGAATTAAAAACAAACAAATTCCGTCCGCTGCGTTCTTATGCGGGCAGCCTCGACAGCTTGATTGCCATGTATTTGGGAGAAGCGGACATTGTAAGTACGCATTTGCTCGACGGCGATACCCTTCAATATAATATTCCCTACATAAGAAAGCTGCTTGTCAGCCAATCTTTTATTGTTATTCACTTGCTTGGCCGCAGGGCCGGGCTGTTTGTTGCAAAGGGGAACCCTTACCAAATACGCGATTGGAAGGACTTGGCCAAGACCGGCTTAAAGCTGATCAATCGCGAAAAGGGAGCCGGAGCCCGCGTGCTGCTCGACGAACAGCTGCGGCTTAATGGGATTTCTAAAAACCAAATAAATGGATATGAAGAAATTCAAACCAGCCATTTCGGTGTGGCGAGCAGCATTGCAAATGGAAAATCCGATGTCGGCGTCGGCATTGAACAGGCGGCCAAAGTTGCGAATATTGATTTTATCCCCTTGGTCACGGAAAGCTACGATCTTGTCATCTTAAAAACAATTGACAATGAAAAACTGATCAGCGACGTGCTTTCGATTTTACAAAATCATTCGTTTCAAGAAGAATTGCAATCTCTTGGCTACGATGTGTCAAGGACTGGTGAAGTTGTATATGAGCAATAAATAATTCTATTTTAGTTTGTATTTTTGAAATTTGACTAGACATTTATTTTATGAATTGAAAATCGGCTTTTTTTAAAGGCAAAAAAAAAAACACTGAAACGATTGGAACGTAGTGCCTTTATAAACTTATGAATCTTTGCATATTAACTCTACAGAAGAAAATTTTATGGTACAACAAAACGGATCAAGTGCGGTGTTTTTGTTTATTGTCAGTACACATAAATTATTTGGGGGGTCAGATCATCTTAGTCACTGAGGCAATATTTATGACCCGTTCCTCTATTAAGAGGAACGGGTCATCATTGTTTTATATATTTTTTATGAGTCCTTATTACTACACCTAATTCGATCTTAAATGGATGGACGTTTAGTCTGCGAACCCAAGAGCCCTCATTAAATTTGGTTGGTTTATAGGAAATTCCTCAGGCTATCGCCTTTTCTTTTTTTTGGGGGTTCTTTGTACCAGCTGTTTCTCCTCTCTACGTCTGTAACCTATCGAGTCACGCCGTACCTTTTCCTCTGATATTAGAGATTTTTCATACTCCGAAAAAGGGTCCTCAAATAAGCAATATTTCCGGTATGGTAAATAACTCAAATCTTTCAAATCAGATGAACGAAGTTCAGAGGCTCTTAATGCATTAACGAAAGCTATCTTTATAAAGAAAATGCGGTATTTGTTTTATTATAAATAATATTTAAATTCCCCCCCCTCTTTTTTTCTTTTAATTTTTCTGAAAAAACCATTGCATTTTGAACAAATTATGATATTATGAAATTCATTATAGTAATACTATAAATCAAGAAGGAGGTTTGCATTGTTTGGAGGAAATTGGAATTAAGGTAAAGGAACTTAGATTAAGTAAAGCGATGACATTAAAAGAACTGAGCGCTAAATCAGACCTTTCGGTAGGATTTCTTTCACAAGTGGAAAGGGGAGCCTCATCATTGGCAATTACTTCATTAAAAAAGATTGCTGATGCACTTGGGGTCAAAATGACATATTTTTTCGAGGATGAACATGTCCATAATTATGCTGTGAAACACGAAGATCAAAAGATAATTGGGATCAAGGGTTCGGAAACTCAGTATATAAGGTTAAGTGGTGACTTTATCGATAGACAATTAGAGTGTATGAGGGTAACCCTAGGGCCAAATTATGTAGGAAAAGAGTTGTTTAGCCATACCGGTGAAGAATTTTATTATATTTTGGAAGGCGCTATCAAATTCAAGGTGGCCGGAAAAGAATATTTCCTAAATGCTGGTGAGTCTATTCATTTTCCATCAGAAAAACCGCATCAATGGGAAAACCCTCTGGACAGACATTCAACGCTATTAAGTGTCATAACACCTGTAATTTTTTAGTAACTATAGAGAGGATGAGGTCATTATGCGTGTTGCTACAGATATTGGAGGAACTTTTACTGACTTGGTTTATATTAACGAAGAAGGAGAATTCGGAGTAGCAAAAAGTCATACAACACCTCCAAATTTTGATGAAGGAGTAATTGATGTTATAAGGAAAAGTGAGTTAAATCAAGAAGCAATTTCAACATTTATTCATGGAACTACACTAATCATCAATGCATTGACAGAAAAAAAAGGGGTAAAAACCGGACTTATTACAACAAAGGGATTCAGAGACGTACTGGAAATAGCTAGAGGAAACAGACCAGATCTGTTCAATACTCGGTATAAAAAGCCTAAACCTTTCGTAGAAAGGGCTCTTAGAAGGGAAGTAGAAGAAAGGCTTAATTATAAGGGAGAAGTAATAACTCCTCTTAACAAAGATGATATTGTTCGGGCTGTCAAGTATTTTCAAAAAGAAAATGTGGAAGCGATTGCAGTTGCATATTTGCATTCTTATGTAAACCCAATTCATGAAAAAGAAACAGTATCTTTGATTAGGGAACTGTGGCAAGAAGTTTCTGTTATTGCTTCTTATGAAACTACTAAGGAATGGAGAGAATATGAAAGAACCAATACGACCATACTAAATGCATACGTACAACCCATTGCAGCAAGTTACATAAACCGTCTGGAAAATAAATTAAAAGAAAATCAAACACAGAGTCAGAACTATATTATGCAATCAAACGGCGGTACATCAACCTTTGACAAGGCAAAAAAGCTTCCTATCAGTATGGTGGAATCAGGGCCTGTTGCCGGAATATTTGGAGCCGCAGTTCTCGGGGAATTAATAGGTGAAAAAAATATTATTGCGTTTGACATAGGAGGAACAACTGCAAAATGCTCCCTGATTGAAAATGGAGAAGTTAAAGTTTCAACTGATTACTTCATTGAAAGAAATTCTGTCAATGCTGGTTATCCTATAAAAACTCCTGTCGTCGATATAGTCGAAATTGGGAATGGTGGTGGATCCATTGCATGGATAGATGATGCTGGTGCATTAAAAGTCGGACCAAAATCAGCTGGTGCATTACCAGGCCCTGTTGCATATGGACAAGGAGGAACAGATCCCACAACTACTGACGCAAATTTATATATTGGAAGACTATCTGCAAGGAATTTCGATTATCCGGTAGACATGAAAAAGGTCAAACAAGCAATTGAAGAAAGAATAGCTAATCATTTTAATATGAGTGTTGAGGAGGCTGCCCTAGGGATTATACGTATTGCAAATTCGAATATGCTAAATGCCCTTAAACTAATTTCTATTAGAAAAGGTTATAATCCAAGAGAATTTACATTGGTAGCTTTTGGAGGGGGAGGATCCATGCATGCTCCTGCCTTGGCTAAAGAACTTGGAGTAAAAAATGTAGTCATCCCATTGGCATCTCCAGTTTTCTCCGCTTGGGGAATGCTAATGACCGATCTTCGGCAGGATTACATTCAAACTTACATTAATTTATTGGATGATATTGACCTAGAAGAAATATCGAGGAAATGGGAGGCAATTGAAACCAATGCCATGGCAGAATTTAAGGCTCAAGGTGTAGACCAAAGTAATATAGTTTTTGCTAGATATGTTGACATGCGGTATGTAGGACAGGAGCACACTGTTAAAGTACCGGTCCCTTCTGGCCGTTGGGATCAAAAAGACATTACTAAGATTGTCAATAAATTCCATGAATTACACGAGAAAAATTACACTTTTAAACTATTAGATACGAAAACAGAAATAGTAAGTCTGCATTTAACCGCATTTGGTAAGGTAGAGAAGCCCAAGTTAAAGAAGGTTGAAGTAAATGGAAATGTAGATGATGCGTTAAAAGAAATTAGACCTGTCTTTTATGAAGAGAAAGGGTGGATAGACACAAAAGTTTATAATCGTTCTAATTTACCAACCAATAATTTGGTTGCAGGTCCTGCCATCGTAGAAGAAAAGTCAGCTGTTACAGTAATATATGAAGATCAAAGTCTTTATGCCGACTCATATGGAAATCTCATAATAAATACGGGGGTGCAGTAATCTATGGTTAATGCAAGTCAAAAAATAACAGACCCTTTTACATTAGAAATCGTTAAAGACTCCTTATTGGCCACGGGTGATGAAATGTTTTATGCGCTTGCCCGCACAGCTATGAGCCCAATTATTTATGAAGTACTAGATTATGCCAGCGGATTAACGGATTCCAAGGGTCAGCTTTTGACACAAGGAAATGGTGTAACGGGCTTTATTGGAATGCTGTCATTTATGGTAAAAGAAACTATCCAAAAATTTGGGGAAGAAGGGAATTTAAAGCCTGGAGATATCATCATTATTAATGATCCATACAGGGGTGGTGGTTCACATCTGTCGGATGTTGGTCTGGTCATGCCAATTTTCCATAACGGTAAGTTAATGGCTTTTTCCGCAAACAAAGCTCACTGGACGGATGTAGGCGGAAAAGATCCCGGCTCATTTACAAACGATGCAAATGAAATATTTCAGGAAGGCCTGCAGTTTCCATGTGTAAAACTGTTTAATGAAGGAAAAGTGAATCAGGGAATAGTCGACATGATTGAAGCTAATGTTCGGTTTCGGGAATCAATCGGTGATATGTGGGCCCAGGTTGCCGCTTTAAGAACTGGGGAGAGACGGGTTAAGGAGTTATGCGAAAAGTACGGGAGTAAAGTCATTCAGGCGGCAATAGATTATTTGTTGGATCACGGTGAGGTTTTGGCGCGAAAAGAACTTGCCAATCTCCCAAAAGGGACTTTTATGGCTGAAGATATCATCGAAACGGATGGAAAAGGAAACGGGCCTTTTCCTATAAAAGTCAAGGTAACTATCACGGATGATCAATTCATTTGTGATTTTCGGGGAAGCCATCCACAGGTCCAGGGAACAGTCAATTGTTCTTATACTGGATTGGTCTCAGCCGTTCGTGCTATTTTTCTTGCAATAACAAACCCGTCACAGGATGTAAATGACGGCGTTTTTAGACCATTGAAAGTAATTGTTGATCCACAATCAATTATGTCTGCAGAACGGCCTGTTCCGGTTTCCAATTATTTTGAAACCATGCTTGGAAGCTTGGATTTGATTTGGAGGGCATTGGCTCCTTATTTGCCGGAACGGCTGTCTGCCGGTCACCACTTGTCTGTTTGCTCTGTAACTTTAACAGGTAAACACCCTGATACAAATGCGCCTTTCCTTATTGTTGAGCCATCTGTTGGAGGTTGGGGGGCTGCTGAAGGACAGGATGGGGCACCCGGACAATTTTGCATAGCGGACGGTGAAACATACAATGTTCCTGTTGAAGTAGCCGAAACCCGTTATGGAATTATAGTGGATGAATATAGTTTACGATCCGACGGGGCAGGTTCCGGCAAGTATGTCGGCGGTTCCGGCGTGATTCGCTCATACAGGGCGTTGACAGACGGACAATTTGCAACCATTACCTTTGGACGTAATCTGACAAAGCCTTGGGGAATGAAAGGCGGTCAAGATGGTTCAAACAACCAGTTTTATGTTGAAAAAGCGAATGGTGAAATTGACGGCCCTTTTGGAGTTTATCCCCGTTATCCTTTAAACAAGGGAGACGTCATAAAACTGATTACCGGTACGGGTGGAGGCTATGGAGATCCGCTTCAACGACCTGCCGACCAAGTTTACCGGGATGTTAAAGGAGAATATTTAACTGTAGAACAAGCCCGGAATATATATGGTGTAGAAGTTGACCTTGAAAATCAAAGTTTCAAAGAATTAGGTATTAGAAAGAAATAGGGTGAAATAAGTGGAAATTGTAGATAGGAAGTTGGATAACCATCTAAAGGGGACTATTCTAGAAACATTTTTTCATAGAAAAGAGAGTCATGCTGAAATTCAATTTGGATTTGTAACCATTCCTCCAGGTGAAAGAGTTCCCCTAGAAGGCATGTCTTTGCATTTAGAGGATGAGTATTCTTTTATTATTAAGGGCGCGATAGAAGGGCAAAGCGGCGGCAAGCCCTTTCAGGTTAAGGCTGGCCAAGCAACTTTGATACCTGCCAATGAGGCACATTGGGCACTAAATAATTCAGATGAACCATGTGAAATAGTCTGGTGTTTGATCAAGGAGTAATGAGCATACAAGGGACAGATAAATATCATCTCAATAATTGGAGTATCTGTCCCTTCTGAATATAAAAGGGGGATTTAACATGAATGATCAAACAAAAGGGAGTATGATGAAAGACGAAGCCTTGTCGGCTATACCTGAAAGCGCCCGGCAGCATTGGCTGACCCCGGCAATGATATTTGGAGGCCTTGAGTTTACGATACCAGTATTAATGATAGGGGCAGCTTTGGCGGGTAGCTTTGGACTTGGAAAGATTTTCTGGATATTAGTAATAGGCCTGGTGATAATCCAATGGGCAGGAAACTTTTTACAGGGATATATCGGGGCTAAAACTGGACGGTCTTCCTCGGTCATTGCCCGTACAAGCTTTGGATCCACTCAAGCACGCTTGATAGTTGGCATGACGATTTTTATTGTTTCAATGGGCTGGTGGGCTCTACAGACTGCAGTTGCCGGCAATGCCATTTCGGTCATGCTCGGAATTGATTACGAAACACAATGGGGCGCTTGGGCGTTGGTCACTATAGTTTGTGGCTTTTTATTTGCAATACCGTCAATTATTGGATATAGCTCCATGAAATGGACGGATTATTTTGCAGTTCCAGCGGGATTGTTATTGATTGGGTTTGGAATTTACTTCGCTTTGAGAAATACAGGTTGGGAGACAATTTCTTCTTGGAACCCCGAACCTACAATGACATTGCTGGCTGGAATTTCCTTAGTAATCGGTGCAAATGTATCTCAATGGGTAATCTCTTCAGACTATACACGTTATGCCAAGCCGACTATAAAAGACAATTTCTTAATCCCTTTGGGTATTGTAGCAGTTGGTTTTCCGCTGTTTTATGTAGGGGCAGTGATGTCCGTTGGTGTAGGAGAAGCTGACATTGTAGTCGTCATGCAGAATCTCGGCTTTCCATTTTGGGGATTTTTTATATTGTGGTTTGCAACATGGACCAGCCAATTAGTCAATAATTATAGCATGGGGCTTGCGCTTTCCAACATTATGAATATCAATTCCGGAAAAGGGCGTGCAATCCTGACACTCATTGGGACAATTATCGCAACAATTATTGCACTCTTGGGAATTCTCGATTACTTTACAGACTTTTTGTTAATGACCGCTTTAATTTATCCGGCCATAGCGGGCGTCATGATGACGGATTTCTTTTTTATCAGAAATCAAAAATGGAAAGATATCGACGGCTGGAATTGGATGGCTACCATAGCAATGGTTGCAGGTACGGCAATTGGATATGTGACCCAGTATGTCAAGCCAATGGGTTTGCCTGCTGTCCAGTCCTTAATTTTATCAGGTATTGTCTACTATATTGCAATGAAGATAAAAGCATCTTTGGCACCTGATAAATTCACTGAATTTTCTACCCGTACAAGGGATCAATTTGAGCATCCAACAGAAATAGGCAAATAAGATTTTGTTATTAAGATACTACCATAATGAAGGTCTAAGGGAGTGGTTCACTTATGGAATATACGAAAAGGATCGAATATCTCAAAACCTATTTGGAGAAAGAAAACATAGATATGGCTCTCATAATTTCTCCCAAAAGTGTGTTTTACTATACTGGGTTTGACTCTAATCCTCATGAGAGATTCATGGCTTTAGCGATAGATTTAATCAATAAAAAAGAATATTTATTTGTTCCATCCCTTGACAAAGAGGCTGCAAAGCAACAATCTTCAGTGCAGGAAATCATCTCCGTTTCCGATGGGATGAATCCATATGAAAAACTGAAAGATACAGTGGGAAGCCAAATTAGCCGGGTTGGTTTGGAAACCCAGACGGCATCCATTTATCAGCTTGAACAATTAAATCGCTGTTTTCCGGGATTTCAATACAAAAATATAGGCGCTGTTATTTCTGATCAAAGAATGAGGAAATCAAAAGAAGAGTCCAAGAAGGTTAAACGGGCTGTCGAAGTGATTGAGCAGGTATTAAGAGAGGGGATTGAAAACTTTAAGATAGGTATGACAGAGATGGAATTGACCGCCGAGTTTGAATACTTAATGAAAAAATTTGGAGCAGAGGGCCCCTCTTTTTCAACGACGGTTCTGTCAGGAGAAAAATCTGCATTGCCTCATGGGTCTCCCGGAAACCGCAAAATAATCCACGGTGATTTCCTGCTGATTGATATGGGTGTGGTGTTGGATGGATATTGTTCAGATATTACCCGAACTTTTATGATTGGTGAAGAAAACCAAAAACAAAAAGAAATCTACGAAACAGTTCAAGAAGCAGTCAAGCAGGCGGTTGGAACAGCCAAGGCGAGAATCCCGTTGGGGGATGTTGATTCAGCTGCCAGACGTGTCATTTCGGAAGCAGGATTTGGGAAATATTTTAATCACCGCGTTGGGCACGGGCTTGGAATTGAAGCACATGAAGAGCCATCTATCCATGAAAATAATCAAGGGTTAATTGAAAGTGGATTGCTGTTTACGATAGAACCTGGAATTTATATTTCGAATTTAGGAGGGGTTCGTATCGAGGAAAATGTTTATATCGATGAAAATGGAGAAGCGGAGGTTTTGACTACATTTCCAACTGAATTAATACGTTTGGGATAAAATACCCCATTATCATTAAAAAATCAGGACCTTTTCGTCCTGATTTTTTTATCCGGTTTTTCGGGTTTTTGTTTTTTCTGTAGAGACCTGTTTCCACAACTCTTCTAGTTTGTTTCTTCCATCTTGAATGTCCAGGTGGAATTGAAAGGAGATTGACTACCTGATTTCTTTTACATGCTGAACTGCTTTTTCCAGCAGGACCTCCCAATAGCTTTATACTATCTTACTTTTTGCTGTATTTTCGGTCGTAATCTCTTTCCAAGCATTTTTCATGGTGTCTCTTCCACTTTCGATGTCCGGAAAAAATTGAATGGCAGCTTCCTGTCTGGTGTCCCGCACATATCGCACTGCCTCTTTTAATTTTCGATCAATCTTTGCAGATGATGTTGCAGCATACTTAGCAATTGAGAGCCCAGCCGTCGTTCCTTGCGCCATGGCAATTTTTCCGCTCTCGATCCCTGTAATGTTGCCTGCCACAAACAGGCCTTCAATCGGTGTTTCCATCGTTTCTGAATGAACAGGGACATGCCCTCCCAATTCCGGGATGTACCGAAACGGACAGCCGGCGACAGCGGCGAGTTCAGCAAGGGGATATAAGCCGCCGGCAATGCAAACGAAATCCGCTTCATATTCTGTCTCGGAATTTGACACGATATTTCCCCGGGAATCGATGTTGACAGTCCGGACTCCTTCCACTTTTGTTTTTCCGACGATTTCAACAGCCGCCTTCCGGAGTTGGAGCGGTGTACCGTTTATTTTCATACCTTTTTTTGGATAAAATTGGAGAGCTAACTGGCGGAAACAGCCCATTTTCATGAAGCGGCTTCCGAGCCGCAAAAACCGGGACGGAGCCAAATGGGAGGCGTGGAGAAGAGACTTTATGACGTCTTCTGGTACGCCGGCTGTTTTGCTGAGTGCATTTTTTTCCGGAAGCACCATCCGGTCTACATGAATACCGGCCAACTGCAGCTCGTTCAAGATGGCAAAGGACAATATGTTTGCTCCAATGATAATGCCCTTTTTACCCACCTGAACCCGGTGGACATTGGTCATTACTTGGGCGGCTCCAATGGACATTACACCCGGCAATGTCCAACCGGGAATGGGGATTGGAAATTCGGCTGCCCCGGTTGCAATTAAGACAAAAGGGGCTTGAAACGTTTCGGAATCTGTGTATACTTTCCAAAGGCCGCTCTTTTTTTCCAAGTCAAAGACAGAGACGCCGCAGCGAATATCGACGGACCATTGCTTTGCCCTTTCATGCAGCCGTTTCGCTTCTTCGATTCCGTTCCACCATTGACCGGGCTGTTCTTCGTGAAGCTGGCCGAGAAGCCGGCCTCCCGGTTTCATAAATTCATCGATAACAGTTACATGAAGGCCGTGTTCAGCACAGGCAATGGCTCCTGCAAGTCCGGCGGGCCCGGCGCCAATCACAATGACATCGCTCATTTTTTTGCCACCATCCCTTTGATAATATTGGGATACTGTTTTCCACTCTCAACGACCATATCTTTTTCCACAACGGTCAGGCAGACGCGCTGATTTTTCTTTCCGTTGACGGTGACACGGCATTCCATGCAATGGCCAATATTACAGTAAAAGCCGCGCGGCGTTCCACTCTCTTCATGGACGCGCAATTCGCGGATACCGTTGGCCAAAAGGGCGGCAGCGACCGTTTCATCTTCGTAAGCGGTGTATGTTTTTCCGTCAAATTGAAAAGAAATGCTTTTTCTATGATTCAGATTTCCCAAAATGGGATGATCGAGGATTCTAGTCATCAAGATCACCTGCCGTTCCAAAAGTGACCGGCCGGACAGGCGGTTGATATTTCAACGGAATGTCTGAAACAGAGATGCCGGGCATCACATCTTCAATAATCCGGTCAAGTGCTGCCCTGCACGTGCGGCCTCCGCAGAACCCCATTCCCGCCCGTGTTCTGAGCTTTAATTCCCTTGCACTGCATGTATATTTTTCAACAGTTGTTTGAATTTGTCCGAAAGTGACTTCTTCACATCGGCAAATAACCAAGTGCTTGTTGCGATCCATATGTTTGCCTCCTTTTGATGTCTATGCCAATTTATAATGCAAAAACTGTACCAGCAAAGGAGGCGGCTCAGTCAAGACCAAGGCGCTTCAGCCGGTTATACAGGGTGGCCCTTGTGATGCCAAGCTGTTTGGCGCACTCTGCTTTGTTTCCGTCTGCAATTTTTAAGGCACGCTCCAGTACTTTTCTTTCATGGTTTTCCATTTCGGTCTGGAGCGGCAAAATGGTTTCATCCTGTTCTTGATCCTCCAATTTGGGAGGCTGGGGAGCCGTGGCATGAGAGGAGTAATCCGAATTGAAAGGCAAATATTCTTTTTTGATTACGCCATCCGTCGCAAACACAACGAGCCGCTCAATGACATTGCGCAGTTCCCGAATGTTCCCTGGCCAATCGTATTGCAGCAGGGCATGCATCACTTCCGGGGAAAATTTTTGGATCGGACGATCGTAGCGAATCGACAATTCTTTTAAAAAATGATTTGTCAGTTCAATAATATCTTCTTTCCTTTCACGCAGAGGAGGGATTTGGATACTGACAACATTTAGTCGGTAAAACAAATCATCGCGAAAATTTCCAACTTTCACAAGTTCCAATAAATTTTGGTTTGTTGCGGCAATGATGCGGAAATCAATATCTATTTCCTTTTCCCCGCCAATCCGGTAAAATTTTTGCTCCTGCAATACCCGCAACAGCTTGACTTGCATGTCGAGCGGCATATCTCCCACTTCATCCAGGAATAACGTACCCCCATTGGCCAGTTCAATTTTCCCCTTTTTTCCTTTCTGGCTCGCGCCTGAAAAGGCCCCGCGCTCATAGCCGAACATTTCGCTTTCAAACAGTGAATCCGGTATGGCTCCGCAGTTAACCGAAATAAACGGGGCATTTTCTTTTTCACTTGCCTCATGAATTGCTTTGGCGAACACTTCTTTCCCGACGCCGCTTTCTCCCAAAATCAATACGGTTGACTTGACAGCACAGACTTTTCGCGCCAAATCCACCGTTTTCTGAAGGAGACTGCTTTTTCCTTTGATGGTGCTGAACGGATCGATCGTTTTTCTGTATTTGGCGACCTCCTGCTCAAGGCGGTGCACTTCAGAGGACATGTTAAACAATTTTTCGTTCAATACTACTTGGCTTGTGACGTCTGTTTCCGACACGACGGCCCCAATAATTTGCTCTTCGTAATATACGGGATTGGAATTAATCAGTACAAATAAGTCGGAACGGGGATGGTGCTGTTTGTTTTTAATGCTTTTCCCTTTCTCAAGAGACTGCAAGATTTCCAGTTTATCAGGTTCAAAGAATTCGGTAATCGGCCGTCCGAGAATCTCTTCTTCCTTAATGGAAAAAATCTCCTCCGCTCCCTTTGTCCATGTTTTTACACGACCTTCGGCATCAATGGCCGTTACAGAAGAGTCGGACGTATTAATGACCGTTTCGTAAAAGGCTTTCAAATGTTGAAACGAAGTGTAAAGGAATTGAATCATATGAGCTGCAGTAATATAGCCGGCCGGCCTGTTCTTCGCATCAAGGACCACTGTAACGAAAGTTTCTTTGAAGGAATTTGCCAAGGTCACGAAAGCGTCGTCCTCGTATACCGTTTCGCATGGCCACTCTTTTTCAATTGGGTTTTTTCGGTAGAAAAATTGGCCGTTTCTTTCCAATATATAGTCCATGTCGGAGTTTTGCCTATTCGTGTGCAGCACTTCCCGGATTGTTGGAAGCAAAAGATCCATGTTTCCACTCCTTTATATAAATAATTTTACAGTGTAAAAATTATTATACACTAATATGTTCAAGTTTTTAAAATTTTTCTGAAAGTATTGTTGATGCTTTGATTGGGCGGGCGGAACGATCTGGCACGGTATTTGCAACTCATAAAGGCACACCGAAGGGAGGAACAGCTTTGAAACATTGTGACGTGTTGGTGATCGGCGGGGGCATTATCGGTTGCGCCATCGCCTATTACGTGTCCAAATCCGGGCGGCAAGTGTCCATTGTTGAAAAAGGAGATTTTGTAAGTGGTACATCTTCCCGCTGTGACGGAAATATTTTGGCCATTGATAAAGATCCGGGTTTTGACAGCCGGATGTCTTTGGTCAGCCAACAGCTCGTTGATGATTTATCGTGCGAGTTGGATTACCCGTTTGAATATCGGGCTCCCGGAAGCATCCTTGTCTGTGAATCGGAAGAGGAAATGGAAGCGGCTGAGCAATGGGTAGAGCGCCAAAAAGCAGAGGGATTGCCGTTTCGGATGCTGGACCAAAGCGATATACGGCAAGAGTCCAAGTATTTTGCGGATGATCTGCTTGGCGGCTTGGAATGTGCCACAGATTCAACCGTCAATCCATACATGCTCGCTTTTGCATTGTTGGAGGCGGCCATGAAGCAGGGGGCGGAGGCCTGGAAACATACAGAGGTCATGGATGTAAAAAAGGAAGAAAACGGGATGTTCTCCGTCGATACATCGAACGGACTGTTTACAGCGAACCATGTCGTGAATGCTGCTGGTGTGTGGGCCCCAAAAATTGGAGAAATGCTCGGTCTGTCGATTCCAATCAAGCCGAGGAAAGGACATATTATCGTTGCCTCCAGACAGGACTATGTCGGTTCCAGAAAAGTGATGGAGTTTGGCTATTTAATTTCAAAGTTTGGCGGCGAACGCCGGGTCGATCCGTTGACGGAAAAATACGGGGTGGCTCTCGTCTTTGAACCAACGGAAAGCCAAAATTTTTTAATCGGGAGCAGCCGGGAATTTGTTGGTTTCAACACGAAGGTGAGGCAAGAAGTGATTCAATGCATTGCGCGCAGGGCCATTCGCTTTTACCCGAAAATGGCGGATATGATGATGATTCGTTCTTATGCAGGCCTCAGGCCGTACACGGAAGATCATTTGCCCATCGTGTCGCGGGTTGATGAAATTCCTCATTTTTATATAGCAGCAGGGCATGAGGGGGACGGAATCAGCCTGGCTGCTGTTACCGGGAAAGTGGTCGAAGAAATGATTAATGAAAAAGAGACCTCCATACCCATCACTCCTCTCAGCTATAACCGTTTCAAGAAAGAGGTGGCCAGCATTTGAAGGCACAAAAGGTGTTTACAACGATTGATACACATACGGGAGGAAATCCGACAAGAACGCTCATCAGCGGACTTCCCGAATTAAAAGGAAAGACGATGTCGGAGAAGATGCTGTACATGAAAAATGAATATGACTGGATCCGCAAGCTCCTCATGAATGAACCAAGGGGGCATGATGTCATGTCCGGTGTTCTCTTGACGGAGCCGTGCGATCCCGATGCGGATATCGGAGTGATTTATATAGAAACGGGCGGGTATTTGCCGATGTGCGGACATGATACGATCGGTGTCTGTACAGCTCTGATTGAGTCAGGAATCATCACGGCAAAGGAGCCTGTCACATCCTTGAAACTGGATACGCCGGCCGGATTGGTGGAAGTAGATATCCTTGTAGAAAACGGGAAGGCGGTGGAAGTTTCTTTTAACAATGTGCCGTCATTTTTGTTGAAAAGCGTTAACGTTGATGTCGAAGGTATCGGCGAAGTGCAGGCGGATATTGCATATGGCGGGAACTTTTACGCGATTATCCATGCAAAATCGGTCGGGCTTGACTTGGTTCCTGAAAACGCCTCCGACATTATTGCCAAGGCGATCAAAATCAGAAATGCCATCAATGAAACAACGGAAGTCGTCCACCCGCAATATCCGTTTATCACGGGGCTTACCCATGTGGAATTTTTCACGGATCCTACGCATAAAAAGGCGGACGTGAAAAACACGGTCGTTGTACCGCCGGGCGGAATCGACCGTTCACCGTGCGGGACGGGGACTTCAGCGAAGTTGGCTGTTCTATATGGGAATGGCGAGATAAAAATCGGGGACAAATTTGTCCATGAGAGTATCGTCGGTACGTTATTTAAAGGGCGCGTACTGCATGAAACGAAGGTCGAAGGTGTGGAGGCGGTTGTGACAAACATATCGGGATCGGCCTGGCTAATGGGAATGCACCGTTTTTTTTACAACGAGGAAGATCCGCTCAGGGAAGGGTTTCTTCTCATTCCGCCGATGGAGCAGGAAACGGAGGATGTGACATGAAGCTGCAAAAAATATACAGCACGACAGACGTGCACGTAGCGGGCGAAGTTTTTCGGATCATCCATGATGTGCCTCTCGTTCATTATAGGAGTCTGCAAGAATTGGAGGAAAAGCTTCCGGCCGCCTTTTCGGAAGAAATTTCACTGCTTGTCAAAGAGCCGCGTGGGTTTGCAGGGATCACCGGCTGTCTTGTTGTCCCGCCTGTAAGTAAAGAAGCAGATATAGCCGCCATCTTTTTCAGCCAAGAGGGAACTGTTTCTGATCATTATGGCGGAATCGTTGCCGTTCTGACTGCCTTGCTTGAAAACGGCCAATTAAAGGAGAAAGAGTCCGGAGAATATTTGATAGAAACCGTTCAAGGCATCCTTTCGGCAGCGGCCGTCATGGAGAAAGAACAGGTTGTATCGGTCGGGCTGAAACTTGGAGGCTGTACTTTGATTCAGGCTGATGCACCCCTCAATCATTTGGCATATACAGTAGTTCAGGCAGATCAGAGATATGCATTGTTTCATAAAAGCGATGTGACTGCCGTCATTGAGCTAAAAGAGCTTTCGGCGTTAAAAGAATGGGGGCAAAGCACTTTGCAGGCGCTAAAACCAAATCCGGAAATTCAAGGAGTAATCCTTATGGATGATTGCTCCATTCAGCAAGGGCGACTCAAAACCATTACATTCCGGAAGGACGGCTGGATCATCCGTTCACCGGGTTTCGGTCCTACGGCAGCTTGCTTGGCAAGCCTATTGTCAAAAGGGGATCTTAAACCCGACGAGGCCATTAAAAATGAAAGCATTTTTGGAAGTTTTCTCGAAGCCAGGGCGGAACAAAAAGGTGGAAAGTATCAGTTCAATTTAGAAGCAAGAGGATTTATTACCGGTTTGCAAACATTCGTGCTTGACCCGACGGATCCTTTGCCGAAAGGCTTCTTGATTAAGTAAATGACCCATTTGTGATAGGAAGGGAGACTCACATATGGAAGAAATGATTAATTGGCTGGTTGATCAAGTATGGGGTACCGGTCTTGTTGTTTTAGCACTTGGTGCGGGGTTATTTTTCACCATTATGACGCGGTTCGTACAAATCCGGTACTTTAAGGAAATGATCAAGCTGCTGTTTGAGGGTAAAAGTTCCGAGAATGGGATTTCTTCTTTTCAGGCGTTTTGCTTGGCTTTATCAGGCCGAATAGGGGTAGGAAATATCGCCGGCGTTGCTACCGCTATTGCCTACGGCGGCCCCGGAGCTGTTTTTTGGATGTGGATCATGGCTTTGCTGGGCGGAGCAAGTGCCTTTATTGAATCAACGCTTGCTCAAGTATACAAGACTAAAGTTGGAGATGAATACCGCGGAGGAACTCCGTATTTTATTGAAAAAGGATTGAAGCTTAAGTGGTTTGCCGCCATCATGGCCGTAGTTGTAACGATATCCTACGGATTTTTAACACCTGGGGTACAGGCAAATAATATTGCGGCGGGATTGGAAAACGCGTTTGGTTTAAGCAAGACTGTTACAGGAATATTCTTGGTTATCCTGCTCGGAGCTGTTATTTTCGGAGGCGTAAAACGCATCGCGAGTGTATCACAAACCGTTGTTCCATTTATGGCTTTAGGTTATGTTGCAGTTACTTTTATTGTTTTGGGGATGAATTATGACAAAGTTCCGGCTATGTTTTCCCTGATTTTCACCAGTGCATTCGGATCTAATCAAATTTTTGGAGGGATTGTGGGAACAGCAATTGCCTGGGGTGTAAGGCGTGCAATTTTTTCTAATGTTGCCGGCTGCGGTGAGGCAACCTATAGTTCCGCTGCTGCCGAAATAACGCATCCTGCCAAACAGGGATTGGTACAGGCTTTTTCTGTCTACATCGATACCATTGTGGTTTGTACGGCAACCGCTTTAATGATATTGGCAACCGGGATGTATAACGTTACACCGGAAGGAAAAGCCCCTATTGTCCAGCCGCTGGCAAATGTTGAACCTGGTCCGGTCTATACTCAGATGGCAATAGAAACGGCATTGCCTGGGTTCGGCCCCGGATTTGTCTCCATTGCCATTTTCTTCTTTGCTTTTACAACATTAATGGCTTATTACTATATTGCCGAAACGACGTTGGTGTATTTGAGCGGCAAGCGGGATTTGCCTTGGCTGAAAACAATTCTAAAAGTTGTCATGCTCCTCATGATCTTTGTCGGCAGCGTTAAATCATCATCCATGATGTGGGCTCTTGGCGATATCGGATTTGGCTCAATGGCATGGCTCAGTCTGTTAGCAATTGTGCTGCTTACTAAACCGACTTTAAAGGTATTAAAAGATTATGAAACTCAGAAAAAAGCGGGTAAAGATCCAGTTTTCGATCCCATTACAGCCGGCATTAGCGGTGCTGATTTTTGGGAGGAAAAAAGTCGTGAAGAACGTTCTCCCGGTAAAAAGAGTTCACTCGGATAAAAATGAAAGCGATTTAACAAATCATGCACCTGAAGCTATCCGTACCATTTATTGATGTCAACGCTTCGGCTTCGGTAAATGATTGCAGGTTCATTGAATGGAAAACGGGACTTTATGGTTAACAGCAACAAGTTCATTGGTATACGGAATACTCAGTGAGCAAAAGAGACAGATCAACAGATTGACAGACATAATATATAAATGGGAGGAAAAAAGCATGTCAAAAATCAGAGGAGCTTTTCCGGTTTTAATTACCCCGATGAATGAAAATCAGGAGATTGATTGGGAGGGCGTCAAGAACAATGTAAATTATTTTATCGAGCAGGGTGTCGCCGGAATTATCATCAACGGTAGCACAGGGGAGTTCGTCAGCCTGACGAAGGATGAAAAATTCAGGATGGTTGAAACGGTGGTCAAAGAAGTGAACGGACGAATCCCGGTAATGGTTGGAACAGCGTCCGAAACGACGAAAGAAACGATCGAATACACGAAGCAGGCGGAAGCGAACGGCGCGGAAGCAGCCCTTATTATCAATCCATACTACTGTAAACCAAAGGAAGAAGAAATTTATTTTCATTTTAAAGAAGTAGCCAAAGAAACGAACCTCCCAATCATGCTGTATAACAATCCCGGCCTGTCGGGAATTGACATGGGCACAGAGCTGATGCTTAGACTTGGGAGAGATTGCGAGAACATTACACATGTCAAAGAATCGAGCGGGGATATCCAGAAAGCAAGGGACCTGGCACGTGAAGGAAAAGGCGACATTGAAGTGTTTTGCGGGGCCGAGGAGCTTGTCATGGAATCGTATTTCGTCGGAGCTACAGGCTGGGTATCCGTGGCCGGCAACATCGTACCGAAGCTTGTAACAGACATGTTTAACCATTTTCAAAAAGGCGAGATTGACAAAGCGTGGGACATCAACGACCGCATTCTCCCGCTCTGCAAATTTCTGGAAGGGTCAGGGAAATATGTGCAAATCGTCAAGCGGGCCATGGAACTAAATGGCCAGGCCGGAGGTCCGTCCCGTTATCCGAGGCTGGGATTGACGCCGGAGGAGAAAGAGAAGTTGAAAGCGATTATGGCGAATGTAACCGAGATTTCTCATATCTAGTCAAGTGAAGGAGGAAGGAAAATGCTTATTTCCCAAATTGAACTGAAACCGAAAGTAAAGGAATTTTTAAGTGGGCCGATTGGTCTATATATTAATGGAGAATTTACGCCTTCAACAAGCGGGAAAACATTTGAAACGATCAATCCGGCAACAGAGGAAGCACTCGCAACCATCAGTGAAGCGCAGCCTGACGATATTAACCTGGCGGTTGAAGCGGCCCATAAGGCCTTTCATAAAGGTCCGTGGTCGGAATTGACGACAGCAGAACGATCTCACCTCATTTATAAATTTGCTGATTTGCTGGCAGAAAACAGGGAGGAGCTTGCCCAGCTTGAAACGCTTGATAACGGAAAACCTTATCAATGTGCGCTGGAAGACGATGTCGATGGAACAGTGAACCATTTCCGCTATTATGCCGGATGGGCAACGAAGTTGTATGGACAAACAATCCCCATTTCCAAACAATATTTAAATTATACGGTTCACGAACCGGTAGGGGTTGTGGGGCAAATTATCCCGTGGAATTTTCCATTGGCCATGGCATCATGGAAAATGGGAGCGGCACTTGCAACGGGTTGTACCGTGGTGATCAAGCCTGCCGAACAAACGCCTCTTTCGCTTCTTTATGCAGCTAAACTTTTTAAAGAAGCAGGCTTTCCTGACGGCGTGGTCAATATCGTTCCGGGATTTGGCCCAGTAGCTGGTGAAGCAATTGTTACACATCCAAAGATCAATAAAGTGGCATTTACCGGATCGACAGTTACGGGTAAAAACATCATGAAAAAAGCGGCGGATCAAATCAAACATGTCACCCTGGAACTTGGGGGCAAATCGCCAAACATCATTTTTGAAGATGCCAATTTGGAAGAAGCGATTGAAGGAGCCTTCCAAGGGATCATGTACAATCACGGACAAAACTGTAGCGCAGGTTCACGTGTCTATGTGCAGCGTTCATTGTACGACAAAGTTTTGAATGCTCTTGCAGAAAAAGCGAACCAACTTGTTTTGGGCAACGGTCTCGATGAGAAAACGGAAATGGGGCCGCTCATTTCCAAGAAGCAATTAGAGCGCGTCCTTGGCTATATTCAAAAGGGAGAGGAAGAAGGAGCCAAAATTGTTGCAGGCGGAAAGCGGGCATTTGATAAAGGCTATTTTATGCAGCCGACTATTTTTGCCGATGTGACTGATGATATGGTCATCGCCAGGGAAGAAATTTTCGGCCCGGTCGTTGTTGTCATGCCGTTTGACACAGTGGAAGAGGTCATCCGCAGGGCAAACGACAGCAATTATGGCCTGGCCGCGGGGATTTGGTCGGAAAATATTCAAACAGCCCATTATGTGGCAAGCCGTCTCGAGGCTGGCACTGTCTGGATTAACGACTACGGCTTGGAAATGGAAGGCGCTCCATTTGGCGGCTATAAACAATCGGGGATTGGCCGGGAACTGGGAAGCTATGCCCTCAATGAATATACTGAAGTGAAGAGTGTGTGGGTGAAGGTGAAATAACGATCATTTTATTTGAGCAAGGAAATGGGCAGCCATTAAGGCTGCCTTTCCTAATCGATCGTTTTAAATAAAAGATAATTTTAAAAAGAAAAAAGGGTTGATTAATTCAGTTTTTTACAACTAATTTAATCTATACTGTAAAAAGAGGAGAGAGGATATTGATGGAGGACATTTTTATGAAGATTGATCAACTAAGAAAAGAGAGGAGGCTACCTTAAAAGAATTCGGTACTGCAACTGGCCTTTCTGTCAGTTTCCTTTCGCAAGTTGAAAGAGGAACAACTTCATTGGCCATTACCTCATTGAAGAAAATAGCAGATGCTTTAGAAGTGCCAATGGTATATTTTTTGAAGATGATAGCGATTTAAACTATGCGGTTTATAAAAAGGAACAAAAGCCTTTTCGAATAAGCAGTTCAGATTCGACTCTAATACGATTAAGCAGCCATTTCCCTGACAGAAAAATTGATGCTTTTATTGTTGCCTTAGACCCAAAGCATAAAGACCCAGAATTGGTTCAGCATCCAGGAGAAGAGTTTTATTATGTATTGGAAGGTGAGGTTCTTATTTATATTAATGAAAAAAAATACTTGTTAAAAAAGGGGGATGCCATTCATTTTCCTTCAACCATTCCTCATAAATGGGAAAATTCGCTTGATAGAGAGACTAGATTAATCAGTTCAGTAAATCCGGCCGTTTTTTAATTTGCGGCAGGGAATGTAATGTATCCCTTTGTCAAGATCATTTTTTTAAGATAAACCCTCCTTCCTGAATTTGTCTTTTTATTGTCTTTACAAGTGTAGAAAATTCCCCTAGTCCACGATCCACTAAGAAGTGGCACGGTGGTCAAGGGCAAGTAGCTTCATGCTTATCAACAAAATCAACTACACTATAAAATATTCGGCAACAACATTAGGACGGATTCAGATACAACCTTCATGTGCAGTTTACAAAGGTACGGCGCTGATACTCGCTAAAAATCGGGTTTTAAGGGTATGTTGAGGTAGAGGAGAGATTTTCCTCCTCTACCCCCAACCTTTGACTATATAATAGTCTACTCTGACTCCTGCACTCCCTGGCCAGTCATTGTAAGCAATGTAGAAGGTTCTTTTCTTGCTTTCGCTACAATTAATCCAATTAAAAATCCTATGAATCCGGTAATAATCCAGCCGGCGCCATTTTCGAACAATGGGATGAAGTCAAAAGTATTGTTAATGGCCTCTGGGGCAATGCCTGCATCTTTAATGGCATCAAGGATGGCGACAACACCTGTTCCAATCATTGTTCCGACATAAACAGATCTGTGGCCTTGGAACAAGTTGTTAGTAAAGATCAAGACAATCAAGGCAATCGCCAAAGGGTAAAGCAGCAATAAGATTGGGGAGGCCAACGTTAAAATGGTATTCAATCCAAAGTTTGTGATGATCAGTCCCAAAATGGAAAAGATGATTAGCCATTTTTTATAAGAGACTGACGGAATAATCCTCTCAAAGTACTCAGAAACCGCTGCTAAACAAGCTACATTCGTTGTGATGCCTGTTAAGAAGATAACGGTTCCGATCATAAAGATGCCAGATTTGCCGAATAAAGTAAGGGCACTTTGGGCGAGGATTTCTCCTCCATTTTCTTTAAATCCGATAGAGTCAACACTCGAAGCTCCAATCCAAGCCATGGAAACTTGCAAAGCAACTAGTCCGATGATTGTGATGATACCGGCCTTAATAAATAGGCTTGACACTGCTTTTTCAGATTTGATCCCTAGTGCACTAATTGATTTAATGAAGATACCGCCAAATACGAAAGCAGCCAGTACGTCCATCGTATAGTAACCTTGGGTAAATCCTTTTAAGAAAGCGCCTCTTATATATTCCGCTTGAGGGTCTCCAAAGCTTCCCATCGGTGTAATGATCGACTTTCCAATTAAAACAATTAATAAGATCACGAAAATCGGTGTGATGATTTTTCCTAGGCGATCAACAAATTTTGTTGTGTTCCATGAGAGCCAAATCGTTAAAACGATAAATATCACTGAAAAAATAAATAGGTAAATATTCATGTTTGATGTTGCTGCTGTTAATGGGTTAATCGCAATTTCATAAACAACAGACGTTGTTCGTGGAATTACATATATTGGTCCAAGCGTTAAAAACAACAAAACTGAATATACGACTGCAAAAGTAGGGTGAACTCTTCCGGCTAACTTTTCAATTGTTCCCCCACCTCGGGTTAACCCAATAATTGCGAGCAGCACTAAGCCAACCCCTGTGATTAAAAATCCGCCCATTGCAATCCAAGTGTTTGTACCAGCTTGTTGGCCTACCATCGGCGCAAAAATAACGTTTCCGGCTCCTAAAAACATAGCGAAAAGCATTAATCCAATGGCAAGTATTTGTGAAAAAGGCAATTTATTTTCCATTCTTTTTCCCCTTCCTCTATTGGTTGTCATGTGTGCCTTTGTTGAAAACGATTGCAATCACTGCTAAACACGTTTGCATCTAGTTCTTTGAGTGGAAAGGCCTTTAGCCATTCCGCTTTTGTTTATTCCATTTTTGTAAAAGAGAATAGTATAAAAACGGCTATCCACGCTTCTTCTTCATCTTTCCAGTTGGGTCTATGATGGAGGAGAGCATTGCCACTTGTACATGTAAAACTTGTTGTGGAGACAATGATCGTATTCACTTATTTTCACTTTTCCAACCGATACTTTTAGAGTTCTATTATTTCAATAAGAAGCCTTCAGTATAAGGGTCGGTGGCTTCCAGCGAAAATTTATGAAATCCTGTAATCCATGCAGAACCGGTGATTTTAGGAATAATCGCTTCATAGTTCTTCACTTTAGTGAAGTCCACTACGGTTCCTTTAAATTGGGACCCAATGATGCTTTCCTGAATGATTTGCTCTCCTCGCTTTAAATCGAGGGTTGCCAGTTTTGCACATGTTCCTGTTCCGCAAGGTGATCGGTCGATTTGTCCTTCCCCAAAAACCACAGTATTCTTATAATGATTCGCTCCTAGTTGCAAACTAAATTCGACAAGATCTACAGTGTTAATTTCAGGTATTTCTGGGTGGGAAATGGTCAATTGCTCATTAGCGGCATCTTTGATGGCCATTCCAAGAGCAGTAATTCTATCCTGTTCCTCAATATCCAAATGAAGGTCAAACTGCTTTGCCCCAACGATAGCGAAAAAGCTGCCTCCAAAAGCAATATCTACTGTGACCCAGCCCTCGTCTTTTACTAGAATTTTTATATCTTTTTCAAGTAAGAAGGCCGGTACGTTTACAAAGGAAACTTCCTTCACTTTGTCGTTTTCGTATGTGACGAAACACTCTACCATTCCTGAAGGCGTATTGAGCAGCACTTTATCTTTTTTTTCAAGGCGACCGGTTTGTATGGCCACCGTTATGGCGGCGATGGTTCCGTGGCCGCACATATTTAAGTAGCCGCCACTATCCATAAACAAGACGCCAAGATCACATTTTTCTTCGCAAGGTTCGGTTAAAATAGCGCCAAACATGTTTAAATGCCCTCTTGGCTCATGCATCAGAAGCTTGCGGAGATGATCCATCTCTGCTTGCACATACTGTTTCTTCTCCATCATCGTTTGACCATTAATCACTGGAATGCCTCCAACTATAATTCTAGCGGCTTCTCCCATCGTGTGTGCGTCAACTGTTTCAATGAAGCCATATTTATCAACCATCTCTTCAGAACCTCCTACTAATAGTTCATAGAGTTATATACGCAAATACCATGCCAACAAAAAAGGCATTCCAAAGGTTATATGATAAGGCTTTCATTATGCAGTATGATAGAATTGTAATATAAGTTTACAAAAATGTAAAATTGGTGTTAACATAAAATTAACAACTTTACAGGGGGATCATCATGAGTCACATGTCACATGATTATTTAATCCACTACATAAGAACGCTTATTAAAATAAGCCCGGATGCGGTCACAATTGTGAATGCATTAGGAGAAGTAATGTATTGGAGTAAGCAGGCTGAATTCATTTACAGTATCCCATTTAAAGAAATAAAAGGAAAAAAAATTAGTGAGTTTTTTAATAAAGAGGATTTAAAAGTTCTAGAAATCTTGGAAACAAAAAAACCCGTTTTTAATGCCTATCATCAGCCTCGCCCGGATAAACATGTATTAATAAGTTCATCTCCTATTTTTGATGAAACCGGGAACCTGATCGGGGCTATTTCGATAGACCAGGATATTACTAGTATTGTGAAATTAAACGAGAAGCTAACATTGAAGACTACACAATTACAAAAATTAAAACAACAATATAATGTACAAGGAAAAATTGGACCTTTATCCGATATTAAAGGCAATAGTACCGCTATAAGGCAAACGAAAGAACTGACCCTTAAGGTGGCTAAAACAGATGCGACCGTTTTAATTCAAGGAGAAAGCGGTGTTGGGAAAGAGTTATTTTCCCAAGGTATTCATGAAGCGAGTTTGAGAAAAGAGCAACCTTTTATTCCGGTCAATTGCGGTGCTATACCAGAGGCGTTGTTCGAAAGTGAGTTCTTTGGCTACGAAAAAGGATCTTTCACAGGTGCTTCTAAAAAAGGTAAAGCTGGAAAAGTGGAAATGGCAGACGGCGGTACTTTATTTTTAGATGAAATCGGCATGCTGCCTCTCGATATGCAAGTAAAGCTATTAAGGGTCTTACAAGAAAGAGAGGTTTATCGCGTTGGGGGAAATGAACCGATCAAGGTAGATATTCGGGTTGTGGCAGCCACTAATAGTGATCTCATGAGTATGGTTAAACAAGGTACGTTTCGTGAGGATTTATACTACCGTCTCAATGTGGTAACATTGAAAATTCCCCCGCTTAGGGAGAGGATTGAAGACATTCCCATCTTAGTGAGAAATTTTATTCAGGAGTTTGCTGCCAAGTATGATAAAACAGAACCATCTCTTTCAGAAAGTGCCATGACGATGTTTATGAGTTATCACTGGCCCGGTAATGTTAGAGAATTAAAAAATGTAGTAGAACGAATGATGATATTTACTGATAAAGAAACAGTTTCAGCAGAAGATCTTATTCATATATTTCCAATCGGTACAAAGAAAGAACTGCCGAAGGAAGAAAAGCCCGAGAGACTCCTTCAAGAAAAGGCGCTTTTAGAAAAAGAAAGAATAGAAGAGGCGCTCATAGAAACTTACGGCAACAAAAGTGCTGCAGCCAAAAAGCTAGGCATTTCGAGAGTGACCCTCTACAAAAAAATTAAGGAGTATAATGTTCGGGTTTAAGAAACACGTGAACATATTGGCGTCAATCAAGCTTTATCTCATTTTTCCAGCGCTGCATTGTAAAGACTGCTGTTATATTTTAATTTCTACCGTACTTTGAATGTACAATAAGCAGAACAACTCTAAGGGTATGATAGTCTAATGGTTAATCAGGAAATGAAGCTATGGGGCGCATCTGAGCGAATTCTAAAATCTGATATGAATATGCAAAATGTACATTTAATAGACATATTTTGATTGTGTTAAAATATGTTTATAAGGTCCCCAAGGTCCAATTGGATTGTTAAAAATTATTTTTTCATACAATTTGCGACAAAAGATTTTTCTAGAAAATCAGCCTGGATTATATACGATTTTTTGCGGAGAACTAAAAGGGGGATGGTCTTGTTGAAAATTACTTACAGGGTTGTTGGGGATCGGGATATTCAACATGAACAATTAAATGTTATAAACAAAGGTGTAAGTGTAGAAAAAATTTCGCAAATTGACTCCATTTTCCAAGCAGTTTTCGTTCCTGCAAAATGTGAGAGAGTGATTAAAAAGGTATCTGTTATAGAATTAAAAGAGTTTAGTTCATGGTTAAAAGGTGATGAACTAGCACTTACGACATTGCAAAATTTTAACACAAAGGAGCTTCAAATTTCACTTCTAGAAAAACTAATTAACGGTAATGTTGCTTGCCTCGCATTTCACCCGGGTAATAATCATAAGAAATATCAAATTTTTGAAGAAACAATTCTTTATGCAAAGCGCTTTAATTTTCCTATTTTCCAAGTATTTCCTAATGTTACTTATGCTGAAATCATTGAGTTGATTTTTAAGCTGGAATTAAAAGAGCAAAATAGTGGAATTGATGTACTGAAGGAAATAAATAAAATATACTTTCAATATTTATCACACAACATACACCTCAAAGATGCTCTCTATAGAATACAAAAACTATCTAATGTCGAAATGCTTCTCACAGATGTAAGTATGAGTCCGGTTACCGTTGACCATTTGAGCAGATCCTCGAGGTTATTACAATTATTTAAAAGTAGCCATTTTACAGCATTTGTTAATCAAGAGGATGTATTTAAACTTTTTATAAATGGCAACAGAATCATTATAGAGATAGCAGAGAGCGGTAATTTCACAAAAATAATAGCAGAACCAATCACGAATAACAATTATCTTAGATCCGTCATCTTTATCTTATTAGACTCCAATCAATTTTTTTCTTACGAATTATTAAAAACAACTGTGGAAGCGCTATCTATAGATAAAGACAACTCCAACTCCTATGAAGAAAAAACAAGAATGGAAGCTTCCGCCAATCGGGAACTTTTTGAAAAAAATAACTTAAAACAAGCGGAAATGCTTTATGAAAAACTTGATTTAAAAATAAGTGATAAATCAGTAATTATTGTGATGGATGTCACCTTTGAACAAGTTGATAATAAAATAGACCATATGAAGTATGTGAAGAATCTTAAAATGCGGATTACTAAATATATTGAACTATATTTGCCAAAAAGCGACTTTTCATCCTGGTATAAGGATTATCTCGTTGTGTTTATTTCATCTGGGACGAAACATTATAAACATGAACTTACTCAAAAATTAGTCGACATCATGAGGAATCATTTTTCGTTCATGAACTGTTGTATAGGTTTAAGCTCTTCAGAAACGGATAACTTGTACATGTTGTTTAAAGAATCATTAGCTGCGATAGAATATGGTAAAAAACATAAGAAAAAAATTACTAGTTTTGATGACATTGGATTTTTGCAAATTTTCACAAATTATGAAAAAGATGATTATTTAATAAAATACTATGAAAAAATATTGCATCCAATATTAGCGCTGGAATCGAGCCAGCAATATGAACTGCTAATCACCTTAGAAAGATTTATTGATCATAATTTAAATTATAAAGATACGGCTGAAAATTTATATGTCCATCCGAACACAGTTAGATATAGAATTCAAAAAATTAAAGAAATATTTGGAGATGAGAGTATATTTACTGATCCATCTAAAAGATTTAATATTTATTTTGCATTAAAGCTATTGTCCCAATATTCAAAACAAATATAGGTAAAACGACAAGTAGAAAAGAAGTAAAAAATTCATTTGGGTAGAGCAAAGGGGTTCTCTGCCCAATAACCAGATTTTTTGATGCTGGCCATTTAGAGACCGAAATGTTTGTATATTTTTAGCCTCAAAAATTCCCTCTTTTCTTCACTTAAGCTGCTTCATATATATTGCATCATTTCCCGCATTTGTTAATGGATTACATAATACATTTAATTTTTTGTAATAAAAAACATATATCCTGTCGTGAAGCTTCATTAAAATAAAAGTGCGCTACTTAAAAAGGAACGGCTAAACTTTTTCGCAAATCCATATTTGCGAAAGCAAAGCTTCGGCCAAAAAGATTGGTGGTAATAAAATGTATTTTATAGATTTGCATAGTGATATTTTATTGGATGTAATGAGGAGAAGGTCCAAAGGAGAACGCCAAGTAATAGAAAAAAGACATTTGCCGATTCTCCAAATAGCGGGCATTAATGCACTTGGGCTCACTATATGGATTGAGTTGGACCAGGCACACCGTGCAGCCGAAAGAACAAGGGAAATGATTCAAGCATTAACTGCTGAGTTGAGTGAATCTACGGAAAGTTTAGTGCTCGTTAAAACCCCGGAAGATGCTCAAGGGGCAATAGAGGCAGGGAAGCTTGCAATTTTATTGACTATTGAAGGTATGGCTGCACTGGAAGAAGATGAAACTTTATTTTTAGCATTATGTAATGCTGGCTTAACTTCCGGACTTTTAACCTGGAATGAAGCGAATGGATTCGCTAGCGGATATCCTGGATATGATTATTCAGAGGCTAGAAAGCTGTCAAAGTCTAGAAAAGGATTTTGGTTAACAGGACTTGATGGGCCAAGTGAAGGCGAAGTTCGTGGTATTACTTCTAAAGGCCGTTTATTACTTAAAAATATGGCGAAAATGGGCGTTATGCTTGATTTGTCCCATTTAAATGACAAGTCTTTCTGGGACGCCCTTGACGCATATCCTGGCCCGGGAGTATTTGCTTCTCATTCAAATGCCCGCTCGGTCTGTAATATTCCGCGAAATTTGAACGATGATCAGATAAAAGCCATTGCTGAACGAGATGGAGTGATTGGATTAAATGCCTTTTCGGCATTTGTGGACCCCGACAGACCTGGGGTTGACCGTTTTATAGATCACGCAGTTTATATTGCGGATCTGGTGGGAACGAGACATCTCAGTTTTGGTTTTGATTTTATAGATTATATGAATGATGAAGACTTGGAAAGCATTGGAGGAGAATTACCGGGTAATCCCGGGTTAAATGGAGCGGAAGATGTTCCAAATCTGATTAGTGAGATGAAAAAACGAGGTTTCTCTAATTCAGATTTAAAGGGAATTGCCTGGGAAAATTTTGCGCGTGTTTGGAGAACAGCCATTGATTTTAAGAGAAGAAATAATGATAGATTCTATTAAAAAAACGAAGAATGATAAATAAATGATGTAGAGGGAAAAAAGCAGACGAAATCAAGAGCTTAAACAAAGCCTTAACATGCTAATTGCCATATAAAACTAATAAAAATCTTGGGGAATAGACTTTCCCAAGATTTTTTTCAACGCAGCTCATCTTGGAAGGATAGGAATTTAATAAATTTGTAGAACGTTTACAACAAAGCGGAAAACCTTTGTTAATGGCTTATATATGATTAGGTAGTCTCATCACAGATAATAAATATAGAATTTGTTGTTGAAAAAGGGGGTTTTGAACAGCAATTGGCTTAAGGAACCAAAAATAGCTGTTTTAATTTCATCATTTAAGAAAGGAATGAATTGAATGGAAAAAGATGTAAGAATCGGCTTTGATGTGGGCGGAACATTTACAGATGGTGTGATTGTTAAGGGCCAAGAAATATTAGCAAAAACAAAAACATTAACTACGGAGGATGTCACAACAGGCATTATTAATGCTCTGGACGATTTATTAGAAGACAGTAAAGTCGAGCCTATCGAAATTGGTATGATTTCTTTCGGAACGACCCATACAACAAATGCTATTATCGAACGTAAAAATTTGAACAAAGTAGGCATATTTAGGTTGGCTGCACCTGCAACAACTGCTATTCCACCACTGACAGGATGGCCAGAAGATTTAATTGAAGCAATTGGAGGAAATGAAAACGTATTCATCATAAGAGGAGGTTCAGAGTATGATGGGAGGGATATTGTTCCGCTAGATGAGCAAGCGATTCGAAACGCTTGTCAAAGGTTAATAGGAACAGTTGATTCGATTGCTATTACAGGAGTATTTTCTCCCATGATTCCTGATCATGAAAATAAAGCATCTGAAATCATTAGAGAAGAGCTCGGAGATATTCATATCACCTTGTCTCAAAACATTTCTACTATTTCCATATTAGAAAGGGAAAACTCTACAATCCTTAATGCATCCGTTATTTCAGTCATGCAACGCTCAATTAATGCGTTAAAAAATGCCACAGAAAGGAGAGGAATTAATGCGCCGCTTTTTGTTGTTCAAAATGATGGCAGCGTAATGTCTTCGGACTTTGCGATCGATTACCCCATTTTTACTGTTGCATCTGGCCCAGCTGCAAGTGTAAGGGGAGCCGTTTATTTATCTGGTATTAAAGATGGCGTTGTCGTAGACGTTGGCGGGACTTCTACAGATGTGGGCTATATCGTTGACGGATTCCCAAGAGAGTCCGCTATAACAGTATCAATCGGTGGAGTAAAAACGAATATCCGCTGTCCAGATCTCCTTTCCATTGCTTTAGGTGGTGGAACAATCATTAAAAATAAAGGAACAGAAGTTTTAGCAATAGGGCCGGAAAGTACAGGATATAATCTTGTAAAACTTGGAAAGTCGTTTGGCGGTCCTATCTTAACAGTTCATGATATTGCGGTTGCCAGGGGTGGCTTGAACGAAAAATTGGATATCTTTGACACCAACTTTGTAACACATCCAGAAAAAATTAAAGAACTTTCAACAGAGCTTGTTGATCATTCAACAGAAAAAATAAAAGAACTGTTAGAAATCACAATTGACCAAATGAAAACAACCCCAGAGGATATTCCGGCACTTATCGTTGGTGGAGGAGCAACGACGATGCCTAAAGAAGGGGTGGAAGGAACAACTGAAATAATCAATCCGAATCATTTTGAAGTATGTGGTGCTGTTGGAGCGACTATTGCGGAGATAGGGGCGTACGCTGAAAGCGTGGCTGATTTGGAGATAGAGGATCGCGAGGAAGCAATCAACCATGTTATTGAAATGGCTAAAAACAATTTGGAAAGTGCTGGCGGTTTGAAAGAGACTGCGGAAGTAATTGACATTGAAGAAATTCCATTCGCTTATATGCCCGGTAAAAGGCAAAAAATCAGAGTAAGAGTTAAAGGGAAAATATTCAACTGAGAGTCGGATTCAGAAAGGGAGGTTATTTGAATGAGTGTATATAAAACTTTAGAACGTTGGGGGATTGAAAATTATCGAGTAATCGATAAGGAAGCAATCGAGGAAATCACATTGGGAGCCTCTATTCTGGCTACTGGCGGTGGTGGAGATCCGGAAATCGGGCTCCTTTGGACTCTGGGGACATTAGAGAAAGGAAAAGACATTGTTTTAATTAATCCGGAAGATTTACCTGATGATGTTGTCGGAGCAAGTGTCGGATGTTTAGGTGCACCAATTGTACTTACTGAAAAACCGCCATCTCAAAATGTACTTGAGAAAGCATTTAAGCAATTATCCAAATATATTAATAAAGAGCTGGAGGTTGTTGTGCCTTTTGAATGCGGTGGGGTCAATTCCACGGTTGCTTATGCGATTGCGGGAGAGCTTGGCATTCCGGTTGTTGATGTGGACGGAATGAATAGAGCCTTTCCAGAGTTGCATCAAACATCATGGGTAGCGAACGGAAGCCATGCTTCCCCTGCAGTATCAGTAGATGATAGAGGGAATATGACCATTATCGATACCCAAGAAGATAATATAAGGGCAGAAAGTATTGCCAGAAGTGCCGCCATGGCCTATGGAGGCATTTCTTGGAAGGCCTCATATCCTTTAACAGGAAAGGAAATCAAAGAAAAGTCTATTTTATATTCTCAAAGTATTGCTTGGGAAATTGGACGCGCAGTGAAGCAGGCAAGAGAAAACCATGGCGACCCGGTCGAGAAAGTGATAAAGAAATTAAAAGAGACAAGAAATGTAGAAAGTTTTCGAGTTTTTGACGGAAAAATAGTCGATATAAATAGAGACTTTGGCGGAGAAGCAACAAAAGGTTTTTCTTCCGGAAGGATTCGTATGGAAGGAATCGGAAATTATAAAAATAAAGTTGCCGAAATAGATTTCCAAAACGAATGGCTGCGTTTAAAAGTAGATGGAAAAACATTGTGTTTGCCGCCTGATCTGATTGCTATTCTAGATAATGAAACAGGTGAACCTATCAGAACCGATATTATGAAATACGGTTACCGGGGGTCCATCATTCTAATTCCAGCACACGAAAGAATGCGTACCGATAAAGGTTTAGAAATTTTTGGTCCGTCTTATTTTGGATATGCAGAAGGGTATGTTCCAGTTGAACAAATAATATCTGAGAGGATGTATTGAAATGTTAGAAAGAGTTCAGAATCTCATCCATAAAGATGATAAATGCAAAACTATAATCCAGATTGTCCTTAATAATCCGTACATTGAATTAAAAGATGTGTATAAAGATCTTGGAGAAGAAAATCTAGCAGACTATGATAAGGCATTGGAAACATTAATTGATGAGAATATCATCCTTGAACTTACGAGCCAGGCAGGCTCATCTATCGAGTCCAGAGTGCCTAAAAAGATTCTTATAATTAATCCCGAAATTAGTGACCAACTTGAAATTTAATATAAAAAAGTCTCATTAGAAGGGGATTGCATGTCAGAATTTAAAAAAAGAGTAGCCAAATTTGCCGACAATATGAAAGCCGCGGGAATTGATACTTCTGTTCTTTTTAATCAAGGCCATATTAGATACTTCACTAATTTCAGAGTAAACCAAGCGGCCGAAACGGTTTTAATTATTGGAAACGATGCCTCAATATCATTTCTAGTCCCGAGATTGGATTTATTCAGAGCTAAAATAGACTGTTGGATCGACCATATCGTTTCTTTTCTGGAAGATACACCTGATTATTTAGCTCCCTTGAGGAAGCTGTTAAACAGGGAATGGAAAACAATAGGAATAGAGCAAAATACGATATCTGCTCATCATTTATCTTATATAAGCGATATATGTAAAGGGAGAATGGAACCGATTGACTCATTGCTTGTCAACCAAATGAAAATAAAAACTGATTGGGAAATAGAGAAATTAAAAAAAGCTGCACATATTGCGAGTTTAACGATGAATGAAGTGAAGCGGTATATTGCTCTCAACCAAAACGTTACAGAGCGGGAAGCAACGGGATATGCGAAATACACGATGGAAAAAAACGGAGCGGAAAATTACTCATTTGAACCTTTTATGATGTCAGGATTGGATGCTGCTCTTCCGCGAAGGGTTTCTACAGATAAAGTGTTAACAGAGGGTGAACTGATTCTTTTCGATATGGGATGCATTTATGACGGTTATTGCTCCGATATAACAAGAACCTTCTCTTTGGGACAACCCTCGATGAAGCAAAAAGAGATTTTTGACATTGCATTGAAAGCACAAAAAAAAGCAATTGGAGCAATAAAGCCAGGCGTCCGTTCCCATGAAGTTGATGCGGTGGCAAGAGACTTTATTACAGAAAGTGGATATGGCGAATATTTTCCACACTTGACAGGACATGGTTTAGGTCTGTTTGTACACGAACATCCCATTCTGGATAAAGGGGAAGAAAGTATTTTAATGGAGAACATGGTACTTACTGTGGAACCCGGTATTTATGTTCCTGAAATCGGCGCTGCAAGGATAGAGGACATGATATTAGTAACCGAAGACGGATATGAGTATTTAACAACTTCATCGAGAGAGCTGCTACTAAACTAAGAATGAGGTGGATTCATTGTCTGGTTCTGTATACGATTTGCTGGAGAAATGGAACGTTAAACATTATACAGTGATCACGATGGAAGACTTAGAGGATATAACGGTCGGTTCAACACTTCTGGCTACCGGAGGCGGCGGGGATCCTGATATTGGATTTCTCTGGGCACAGCGAATGATTAAAAATAGCAATGACATCGTTTTGATCGATCCGCTAGATATTCCGGATGATGAACTAATTACGAGTGTGGGATGTTTAGGTGCTCCTCTCGTTCTGACCGAAAAGCCGCCAGGTGGAAAAGAAATCTTCAAAAGCTTGGATACCGTTTCTAATTTTTTAGATAAGAAGGTAAACGCAATTATTCCCGCGGAAGCTGGTGGAGTTAATATGACGATCCCGATGGCTGTAGCAGGAGCCTTAGGAATACCTGTCATTGATGCGGATGGTATGGGAAGAGCATTCCCAGAACTTCAGATGACCTCTTTTTACATTGGGGGCGTAAGTCCGACACCTGTAGCTGCAACAAATGAGAAAGAAGAAGTTTGCTTAGTTGATTCCGCTGATGGACAACTAGCAGAGAGAATTATCCGAAGCGCAGCCATGGCATATGGAGGAATATCGTGGATTTCCTGTTACCCAATGACAGGAAAAGATATGAAAAGAACCTCTATCCATCGAACTGTGACTCAGGCAAGAACCATCGGTCAAATTGTACGGAAATACCGCGAGAATAATATTGAGCCTGTGAATGAAGTAGCCAAGTATATGAACGGGAATCTAGTGTTTAAAGGGAAAGTCGTGGATTTAAATAGGGACTTTGGATCTGAAGTGACAAGTGGTTTCTCATCAGGAACGATCGTCATGGAAGGCATCGACTCTTATAAGGGATCCACTGCGAAAATAATGTTCCAAAACGAATGGCTGCACTTAACCATTGATGGCAAAACCCGTTCATTGCCTCCAGATTTAATTATTTTAATGGATCCTGAAACTGGTCAAGCATTAAGAACAGATATTATTAAATACGGTTATAGAGGATACGTCCTTTTGATTCCGGCAGATGAAAAAATGACTACGGAAAAAGGTATTGAAGTATGTGGTCCCCGAGCATTTGGAATTGATGAAGATTATCATTCTCTAGAATCATTAAATTTATTTGGTGACAATTAAGAAGGTACTAATTTTATTTTTTATTGAGCGGGTTGGTATATAGCATACAAAAACGTTAACGGTCCTTTACCAACCCTTTTTTTATCGTTTCAAAAGGAAATGCAAATTATTACAGAATATCCTGGAAAATTCGGAGGATAAGAGGGAGGACTTAACATGGCAAATCAATTAAAAGATATTGTAGGCAATAATGCTACCAATGAATCCGCCCAATATGACATTAATCAAGAAGAAGGCAAATACGCACAATCTCCTGTTCCACCTGAAAAAAGAAAAAGTTGGTTAGGAATAGCTGCCATTTATTTCGGTATGACAGCATCTCTTTCCGCTTTTGCAACTGGAGGTGCGTTAATTTCCGGGTTGACACTGATGCAGTCAATTATGGCAGCAGTTTTAGGAACAGCAATTTTGGTATTTTTATTCTTTATACCTACAGGATATATCGGTGCCCGCGAAGGCTTTAACACTTATATAGTGGGTGAGGCGGCATTCGGATCTAAAGGATCAAATATCGCCACAGCTTTTATCGTAACGATCATCCCTTGTGTGGGCTGGTATGGAGTTCAAGTTTCAATTGCTGCGGATGCATTAACTGAAGTATTTGGTGGAAATCAAGCTTTGACTCCTTGGCTCATGATTTTTTTAGGAATTCTTTTTTGTTTGCCAGCGATGTTTGGCGTAGTAAGTATGGCATGGTTAGACTACTTGGCAATTCCGGCCATCTTAATCATCACAATTTATGGTTTTACTAGAGTAATGAATATGACGGGTTTAGAAGGCCTTTTAAATTATGAGCCAGCAACTAGCCAATCAATAGTTTGGGGGGGCAACTTAATGGTGGGCAGCATGGTGGTAGGTGCTACCTTTACGGCTGACTACACGCGGTGGACGAAAAACAAGCTGTCCCATGTATCTTATGCTGGAATTGCAGGGAATTTTCCGCCTCTTCTTATTTTAACGATTGTAGCTGTCATGATGGGCATCTCCGCGACGTCAATAGAAAATGTGAATGAACCATGGAATATTGCAGAAGTCATGAAAGTATTGGGCCTTCCGTTGATTTCTTTAGCCTTAGTCATTGTGATGCAATGGTCTACCAATATTACATCATCTTATAGTGCAGGCCTTGCCCTCACAAAGGTATTTGGGTGGAGCAGGTTTTGGTGGACCCTCATTGCCGCAGTTGTAGGAACAATATTATCATTGTTGGGAATTATGCAGTATTTTATCGGATTTTTAGGGATTCTTGCTTCATTTGTAGCTCCTGCAGCCGGTGTTATGATCAGCGAATATTTCTTTGTTTCAAAACAGACTTTAAATCGCAAGCAAGGTTTTTATTGGCCGGGGATTTTGTCGTGGTTTATAGGAGGTCTTGGTGCGTATTTCATCCCATTTTTTATACCGGCAGTTAATGGAGCCATCATTGCAGCGCTCATTTACTACTTGATTCATGCGATTCGATCGGATACGAATAATCAAGCGGCTTAATCATTTGTAGAACTCGAATTCGCTATCACTCAATAGATAAGTGTGATGAGTAGAGAAGATAATCTGCATCGGTTTCCGCGCTTCTGTTGGGAAAAAAATCAAGCGCTGTCTTTTGATAAATGGTTTCATTAAATATAAGGGCTACCTAGAATTTAGAGCATATTAAATCTAGGTAGCCTTTATTTCATTTATGGCATTGTGAAATGCATGATCACTTTCTCTTATGTCTTCTCTTTTTATTGGCACGAAGCAGAAGTAGGGCCAAAGCACCTGCTCCGATCGCTGTGTTTGTTTTCTTGTTGAAAACTTGCTTGCCGATGAGTGCGAGGTTTTGCGGGCGTTCGGCCAGGCGGCGCATAAAGTAGCCAAACCAATCATGACCAAATGGGACGTATGTGCAGAAGTTATAACCTTCTTTTACAAGCTGAAGCTGCAGGTCTTTTCTGAACCCGTAAAGCATTTGAAATTCAAATTTATCCCTTGGAATGTCGTGCTGTTTTACAAATTGCTTCACGTGGTTGATCACGTTGTGATCATGTGTCGCGATGGATGTAAATTTCCCGTTGAGTAAATGGTATTCTATGAGTTTGATAAAGTTTTCGTCAATATCCTTTTTGTCTTGAAAGGCGAGATGTTCCGGCTCTTTATATGCCCCTTTGACAATTCTTAAACGAAAATCTTTATATTTTTCAAGGTTACTCATGGCGTGGTAAAAATAAGCCTGAATGACCGTGCCGATATTGCTGAATTCTTTGGACAATTCGTCAATCAAATCAAATGTCGGCTGCAAATGGCTGTAATCTTCCGTATCGAAATTGATAAAAATATTGTATTCATTGGCCTTGGCGATGATTTCCCTTAAATTTTCAAGGCAAAAATCGTAGCTGATATCCAGACCAAGCTGGGTGGGCTTCAAGGAAATATGGGCATCCACATTGTGGTCATGAATCGCTTGGATGACCGCCAGAATTTGTTTTTTTGCTTTTATTGCCTCTTCCCTGTCAAAAACAAATTCTCCCAAATTATCGACTGTTGCCGCAATACCCTGTGCATTTAGTTTTTTTACACTTTCAATCATTTCTTCTATATTGGTTCCGGCTACAACTGATTGGGCCCCCAGTTTTAGGCCCCATCTTTTCGCAGTATTATTCAAAGCTTTGTTTTGAGAAAGCATGATAAAAAAATCCCTGGTTAGTCCCATGGTTCCCGCACTCCTTTACTTGGTGATATAATCATGAAAACCCCTTCAATTTTTCAACGGGGACTCATATCATTTTCAAAAAGCAACCCTATATTTATTATAAATTTCTCTCAGTTATTTATCATTGTCGTAAAGAAACGAGAAAAGTCCATTTCTGTTGTCGGTTACTTACAAGCAGGTTTGGTCCGCTTTTTAGCTATAGTGCAAGTTCTTACTGGACAGAAATACATAAAAATGCGACCGGATTTTATGTAAAATTTAACGCACTTCTAAAAGAAGTCCCCCCACTTAAAGCGGTGCTAGCTGGTAAGTGGGGAATGAACAATAGAGGGGCCTGCAACAGCCCCTTTAATCGGCGTTCCCGTCGGCTTTTAATATCTGCAAATCGATATACGTCTGACAGTTTGTCTGAAAGTCATCAAAGGTGATGGACGTTAATTCGGTAATTTGGTTCAGACGGTATTTGAGCGTGTTTGTGTGGATAAACAGTTTTTCCGCCGTAGGCTTTAAGCGGCAATTTTGCAACAGGTAGACTTCCAACGTATGAAGCAGGCTCGATTGGTCTTCTTTGTCTTTTTGCTTCAGTTTGAGCAAATCTTCATTTACATAATTCATTTTTGCCTGGTATTGAGAAATGGTTTCCAAGTAGCGGAACAGCCCAAGCTTTTTATATTCAAAGGAGGGGAGGGTGTCCAGTCCGATAAATTTGGCGGCCTTAATGACTTCCATTGCTTCCATATAGCTTTTTTTCAACTGCAGAATGGAGGAGCGTTCGTTGCTGATTCCGGAATATAATTGGTTTTTACTGAATTGGCTTAACACCGTAGAAGTAAGTTCGTTGGCGCTTTCAACGAGTTCTCCCGGGGGTGACAGGTTGCTTCCGATCATGACAACAACTTTCAATTGATCGATAAAAAGGTGGGCAGGCAGTTTAATGGCATTTGAAAAAAGACCAACCTTCTCCAATAATTCTCCAAAAATTTCTTCACTTGATTGCCCTACGGTAAAAACGTTGATAATATAGGAAGCCGGAATCGACATATTGATATTGGCCGCTTCCCACTTGACCTGGGCCTCCGTATGAAATTCATCTTCCATTATTTTTTTATACAGGCTGTTTTTTTCCTGATCTTTTTTCAGTTTTAGCTGCTTTTTTTGATAGAGGATTTTGCCGACATGATGCGAGACTTCATGGATAAAATCGAGTTCAATATCCGTCAGCGTCCCGTCGGTCTCTTGGATCCATATATAGCCTAAAATATGGTCTTTATATTTTGCGCTCACAACGACACGTTGGTTCAGGCCGATTTCTTTTATTTGTTCCACCCGAAACGGTTTGGGGTCGCTTTTTAACTGATCAACAATTCCCCTGTCCATAAACATTTCCAATATTGAAATAGTCCACCGTTTTGAAAAAATCGTTTGCTTGTTGGCTTCATCAAATTGTTCAATATAAAAAGAACTGTAAGCCAGTAATGAAAATTGGTCATCTTCAATGACGACAGGCTTTTTCAAGTATGCGCTGATCACTTCGGTGATTTCGTCTATATTGGTCAGCGTAAGGACTTTTTCCAACAGACCCTCCATCAAGATCCCCCCCTATCCCTGTTTGAATGCGTTTATTTAAATTTTATCACACTTTCATACTGAAAAATAAAAAAGCCGGGGATCGGCAATCCCCGGCTGAAGTTTCTATTCCTTGAGCAACCTCAGGCTCTCATCAAATTCTTTTTCAATTTCTTCGTTATGTTTATAGGTGAGGCGGCTGACAATGACAGCTACGATCAGGTTGATCAGAAAACCTGGTACAATTTCATATAGCTCAAAGTCCAATCTTTGCCAAACAAGGACTGTAACGGCACCGGAAATCATCCCGGCAATGGCTCCCCAGTTCGTCAGCTTTCTCCAGTACAAGCTTAAAACGACGATCGGGCCGAATGAGGCACCAAACCCGGACTTGGAGCTAGACAACTAAGGTCTTTGTCCAAAGTGTTAAAGCCTAAAAAAACTTATGCTTTCTTTAAAAACAAGAAAGAAGCGCAGCGCTTTTCTTATTTTTACAGCATCTCTGACGTTGTCTTCGCCTGCATGTGAAGCAGCAGGTAGTCCGGGCCGCCCGCTTTTGAGTCGGTTCCCGACATGTTGAATCCTCCGAATGGCTGGTAGCCGACAATCGCTCCCGTGCAGCCGCGGTTGAAATACAAATTGCCGACATGAAAATCTTCACGTGCCTGCTCAAGATGCTTGCGGTTGTTGGAAATGACGGCCCCCGTCAGTCCGTATTCCGTGTTGTTGGCGATTTCCAGGGCATGCGTGAAGTCTTTCGCTTTGGAAAAAGCCACGACCGGCCCGAAGATTTCTTCCTGCATGAGGCGGGCTTTCGGGTCCAGGCCGGCAAAGATTGTCGGCTGGATGAAATATCCTTTGGAATCGTCGCCTGCACCGCCAACCATCAGTTCACCTTCCGTTTTGCCGATTTCAATGTATTTCATGATTTTATCGAACGCGTTTTGATCGTTCACCGGCCCCATAAAGTTTTCCGGGTTTGCCGGGTCGCCGACTGTCAATTCTTTTGTGAGCGCCACGGCCCTCTCAAGTACTTCATCATACACGTCTTCTACGATAACGGCTCGGGAGCAGGCAGAACATTTTTGTCCGGAAAAGCCGAATGCCGATTGGACGATCGACTGGGCAGCCAGTTCGAGATCCGCTTCTTTATCGACCACAATCGTGTCCTTTCCGCCCATCTCGGCGATGACGCGCTTCAGCCAGATTTGCCCTTCGTTGACGATGGCGGCCCGCTCGTAAATCCGTGTGCCGACTTCCCGTGAACCCGTAAAGCTGATGAACCGGGTTTTCGGATGGTCGACGAGATAATCGCCCACTTCCGCGCCGCTTCCCGGGATGTAGTTGACCACGCCTTTTGGCAAGCCCGCTTCCTCCAACACTTCCACGAACTTGGCCGCAACGACAGGGGTAGTGGAAGCCGGTTTTAACAGAACCGTATTTCCGCTGACAATGGAGGCAACTGTTGTCCCCGCCATGATCGCAAACGCAAAGTTCCACGGGGATATGACGACGCCGACGCCAAGCGGGATGTAATCATAGCGGTTATATTCCCCCGGGCGGCTTTCCACTTTTTTGCCGTCCCTGATCTCCAGCATTTGCCGTCCGTAATATTCCATGAAGTCAATGCCTTCTGCCGTATCGGCATCGGCCTCTTTCCAAGGTTTTCCGGCTTCTTTTACGAGAAGGGCGGAAAATTCGTGCTTCCGGCGGCGGATGATGGCCGCAGCTTTAAAAAGGACGTCCGCCCGGACTTCCGGCTTCACTTTTTTCCACGACTCAAACGCTTCCAAGGCACTGTTCATGGCGCGCTCCGCCAGATCCCTGTCCGCCTTGGATACGCGGCCGACGACTTCTTCTTTATTCGCCGGATTGACGGAAATAATTTTCTCCTCGGTCTCGACACGTTCTCCGCCGATGATCAAGGGGTAGTCTTGGCCAAGGCAGCTATCCACCAGCTCCAGCCCCGCTTCAAACGCTCTTTTGTTTTCTTCTTTTGAAAAGTCCGTAAATGGTTCGTGCCTGTAAGCAATCATACACTACAGCTCCTTTTTATATTTTTATGAAGGAAATGATTAACTTTTAACCACCCTTTTTGCCGGCCGTTCCGCCAACCGTCTTATTGTCAGCGTCTTCTTTAGCAGGATAGGCAACTTCCGGCGCTTCTTTGTATGCCCTTTGACAGGCCGCAAAAACGGCCGATTCAAATTTTATTTGGCAGATACAAGAAAAAATTTGTTGTGATTGCTTCTAATTCAATCACAGCTTATTGTTTTTGCCTATGAGTTTATCGTATTATGAATCAATTTCATTCGACAATGTCGGCTAGTGACAATCTTTCCGGCTTTATCTTGTGGGTAACAGACAACAGAGGGTGTTGCGAGCGGACTGACATTACATCGTTTGGGAGGCTATTTTAACTTCCCGCCGAAAAAGAAGTTTTCCACTGTCAAGATGAAATAGGAGCGGTACAAAGAAATACAATCGTAAACAAGGTAAATGCGATCCGGAATGAAGGTAATACGATCGTAAGTAAAGTGAATACGATCCGGGAACAAGGTAAATAGGATCCGAATTGAAAATACGATCGTAAACAAAAATTACAATAAAATCATGTCGGAAAGCTTTTCACGCGTGCTTCGGCCTGTACAGTAGACTGTTGCACCAGCCTCCCCGAGTGAAACTGCAATGGCCCGTCCGACACCGCGGGTTGCTCCGGCGACGACCGCAATTTTTTCTTGCAAAGGTTTCATCCAAACATCCACCTTTCCGGTTTCTTTTTTATTATAGACAGCTAAAGATGACATCTGTTTTCATATTGATAAAATAAAGAGGATGGGAGGGATTTCGATGAGGGCTGACCGATTGATCGCCATTTTGCTGTTGCTGCAAAACAACGGGAAAATGACGGCGAAAGAATTGGCGGAAAAACTGGAAGTGTCAGAACGGACGATCCATCGCGATATGGAAGCGTTAAGCACCGCAGGCGTACCGGTATATGCCGAACGTGGAACGAATGGCGGCTGGTCGCTTGCGGATGGTTATCGAACGAACCTGACCGGCATGAAGACGGAAGAAATGCAAACGCTGCTGCTTGCCCATTCTTCATCATTGCTTGGCGATTTGGGATTGGAGAATTCCTTTGAGTCCGCCTTTCAAAAATTGTTGGCGGCGATCCCGGGAAGCATGCATCACGAGACAAAAAAGCTCCAGGAACGCATCCATATTGATGGTGCCGGCTGGCATCAAAGGCAGGAATTGCTTCCATGCCTTTCAACAGTCCAGGAAGCCGTCTGGCAGGAAAGAAAGCTGGAAATGGTGTACCGGCGAGATGAAAAGATTTATGAGCGTATTGTCGAGCCGTTGGGGCTTGTGGCCAAAGGGAGTATCTGGTATCTGGCTGCTGCGGCGGATGGTGAGCTGCGTACATACCGCATCTCGCGTATCGAGCGTGCCCGGATCACAGCGGAATCATTCCGACGGCCGGATCACTTTGATTTGGCCGGATATTGGGAACAATCCACGAAGCAGTTCAAAGCGCAGCTTCCCCGCTACCCGGCCCGAATCAGCTTTTGCGAAACGGTGCACGACCGCCTTTCAAAACAGCCATATATGAAAATTCACACCACTGACACGGTGAACAGTGGCTGGATCGAAGCCGATGTCGAATTCAACACAGTCGAATCGGCCTGTGAAATCATTCTTGGTTATGGTGCGCTTATGAAAGCACTTGAACCGGCGGAACTCCGTGAAAAAGTAGCGGCCGAGGCGCTGGCTGTTTTGAGGATGTATCAATAGGAAGATATACAAAAAATCAAATTCTAGGAGGCTACCCCATGATTGAAGTTAAGGCTTTGAGCGAATGTCCCTTGACAGATGCGGCTGAAGCATGGAACAAGGGGTTTTCAGATTATTATTCCAATTTGAGGATGCCAGTCGATCAGCTGGCTTTCCGGTTTGGGAATGACCAAATTTCACCGCGGTTTTCTTTCGTTGCCTATGACGATGGGCAGCCGGTTGGTGTCATTCTGAATGCGATCCAAACATTCAACGGGACAAAGTGGGCATGGAATGGAGGTACCAGTGTGTCACCATTGCATCGGGGCCAGGGAATTGGAAAGAAGCTGATGGAAGCGACGATGGAGATATACAGAAAAGAAGACGTGGAACGGGCCAGCCTGGAAGCGTTCAGCGTCAATGAAAATGCAATCCGGCTCTACGAATCTTTTGGGTATGAGACGGTAGACCGCCTTCTGTTTCTTAAGAGCACAGACACATTCTTAATGGAAGAAAAAAATGAGTATTTACTGGAGAACGGATTGGCCAAAAGGGCTGCCTGCCTTCCGTTCTATCAGGAGCAGGTCCCATGGCAAACGCGTTGGAATTTTATCCGCCAAGGGGAAGCGGTCATTGCCAAAAACCGAGACGGTGAACCTGTGGGGTATGCCCTGTACCAAAAGAGAAATACCGAAGATGGCAGCCTTGCCGCAGTGACTCTTTTTCAATGTATTGCGGCCGAAAATCAATCCGATCGAGAGGGAATCCTCAAAAGCATGCTGGCAAACGTGTTTTCCGGAGAGAAATCTTATCCCCGGGTAGTTTACAATTTGCCAAAATCAAACGAGCTCCTTATCCGTATTTTGAAATCATCCGGCTTCAAAGAAATGTATACGGACAGCGGCACCCTGCTCGAACAGGTTTTTATGATCTGTCATCCCAAATAAAGTTTGACAAATCCATTTAACCCCGTTCGTTCAAATTAGTGTTAAAATGAAAGTAAATCAAGGGGACCAAATAAAGGGAGATGGCTGAAATGAATACTCGCCTCGCTTTACACTTGGAATTTGACCACCTGCTTCGATATGTGCAACGCGCGATGCTCATCACGGACCGAACAAGAACGATCATTGCCTGCAATGATTTGGCCGGTACATGTTTTAAAAAACGAAGGAATGAACTGATCGGCCAAAAATTGGAAGCAATCATTCCGGAAACGAAGCTGCACAATGAACATCATATCCATATTTCAAGGAAAGGGAAGCGTCTTCTTTTACACCAATGTCCCATGCATGATGGGCACGACGAAGCCGGAATGCTCATCATCATTGACGACCAGCCTGATCAATTGCTCCAGCAAACGATCGACAAATATGAAAACGCTCTCAACCAACTGTCCGAGTGTATTCTAGGCGTGGATGACAAAGGGAATGTCAATTTTTTAAGCCGCTCCTATGCCAACTTGCTCGGAATTGATGACCCGAATTCCGTCATTGGAAAACATTGTACCGAGGTCGTTGAAAACACGAGAATGCATATCGTCATTCAAACGGGTGAAACAGAAATAGGACATTTGATGAAAATTGGCGGAAAAACGGTATTGGCGACCCGAATCCCTATTTTTCAGAACGGAAAAATTACTGGAGCCATTGGAAAGATCATGTTTCATGATGTTGACGAATTTAAAGCATTGGCGAACAGGGTTCAGGAAATGGAGTCCAAAATTGCGTTTTATGAAAAAGAGATGAAACGGATTCGGGGAGCCAAATATTCCTTTCAAAGCATCGTGGGAAACAGCGCCAAAATCAGGGAAGTAAAAAACAATGCCCAAAAAGTGGCGAGAAGCCGATCGACGGTTTTAATTAAGGGGGAAACCGGAACGGGAAAAGAATTGTTTGCCCACGCGATCCATCTTGCGAGTCCGCGCAGTGCCGGGCCGTTTATCCCTGTTAACTGTGCCGCAATTCCGAAAGAGTTGTTGGAAGCGGAATTGTTCGGTTATGAAAGCGGTGCTTTTACCGGCGCAAAAAAAACCGGGAAGCAGGGAAAATTTGAGCTGGCCAATAACGGAACATTGTTTTTGGATGAAATAGGTGACTTGCCGCTTGATATGCAGGCAAAGCTTCTAAGAGCGCTGGAAAGGAAGGAAATTGAACGAATTGGCGGAACGACATCCAAAAAAATTGATGTCCGCATTATTGCTGCAACGAATCAAGACTTATGGGAAATGACGCGCGAGGGTAGCTTTCGGGATGATTTGTATTATCGCCTGAACGTTTTTATGCTTGATATTCCCTCATTGCGGGAAAGAAAGGAAGACATTATTCCCATTGCAAGCCATCTTATGCAAAAGCTGAATGGAGAAATGGGTGTGAATGTTACTGCCATGAATGGCGCAGTTCAACAGGTATTTTTGAGCTATCATTGGCCGGGAAACATCCGGGAGCTTGAAAATGTTTTGGAACGTTCCATGAACGTCGTTGAAAATGACGGTTTGATTCAAATGCATCATTTGCCTGTTTATTTAAGAAAAAGAAGAAGTTCGATGGAAACAGATGGCATCTTTTCGTTGAAAAACCAAATGGAAGAAGCTGAAAAAAGAGCCATTTTAAAAGCGCTGGAAAAAACGGAAGGAAACAGACAGAAGGCGGCAAAGCTATTGGGGATCCACAGGGCAAGTCTTTACAGGAAAATCGAAAAGTACGGAATAATGGATGAGTGAAGGGGCTAAAAAGCCTCTTTTTTTGTTGCAAAGCTGCGAACCAGTCGCAAAATTGAGACGGTTAAATAGATCATTTTTGCGACATTTATGCGGCTTTTCCCGGATCTGTCCGTAAAAAGTGAATGGCATGGTTTTTGCGTTATAGAGTTTAAGTGCAAAAAATCCATGAAAGGGGAGAAGACGTTGGATGATTGAAAATTTGGCGCAGTTTTTAGTCCGGAGAATTGAAAAAACACCGGAAAAAGTGTTTCTCGAGTTTGAACAGCAGCGAATCACGTATGAAGGATTGTATAGGCGCGCAGCGCAATCTGCGAGAGGGTTTTCCGAGCTGGGCATTCAAACGGAGGACAAAGTGTGCGTGATGCTCGATAACAGCCCGGAATATATGGATGTATGGTTTGGGCTTACATGCATAGGAGCCGTTATTGTACCCATCAATGTCCATTTAAAAGGGGACGGCCTGCAGTATATTTTATCGCATTCGGAATGCAAGGCGATCGTATTGGACGATAGCTATATGGATCGCATCAGGCCATGTCTGTCTTCATTGCCAAAGGATGTAAAAATAATAATCCATACAGAAAAGCAATTACCCGATTGGGGAGAATACACGAAACTCAAAGATGTTATCACACATCCCGAAAGCAATCTGCCTTCTTTGGATTTTCCGGGAACCGCGATCAACAGCATTCTGTACACATCGGGAACAACCGGGCCGCCCAAAGGGGTCATGTTGAGCCATGCAGCATATGTCCATTCTGCAAAGGAATTTGCCGAGCGGATGGTGGGCGTACGCAAGGACGATATTCTTTTTACCACTTTGCCTTTATTTCATATTAATGCCCAAGCCCATACCGTGTTGGGCGGAATTCACGCCAATGCGACCATTGCTTTGAGCAAGAAATTCAGCGCTTCCCGCTTTTGGGATGAAGTCCGCTTTCATCATGCGACCATTTTCAACGCTTTGGGCTCCATGATTCCCATTCTTTGCAAACAGCCCGAACAAGAAAACGATCAAGATAATCCCGCCCGCATTGCGGCGTGTGCTGCAACGCCGGAAAAATTCTGGAAACCATTTGAAGAAAGATTTAAAATAAAAATTGTTGAAGGCTACGGCCTGACGGAAACAACTGGATTTTGCGTCTCGAATCCTATTCATGAAGGACGAATTCCTTCAATCGGAAAGCCGTTTCCTTTTGCTGAAGCCAAAATTGCCGACGAAAATGGTAAGCGTTTGCAAATAGGGGAAATCGGAGAAATATTCATCCGTTCCTTACAGAAACATGCGTTTATGGAAGGGTATTATAAAATGCCGGATAAAACAGAGGAAGCCTTGCTCGACGGCTGGTTTCGAACCGGTGACCTTGGGTACGAAGATGAAGAAGGCTATATGTATTTCTGTGACCGCTTAAAACAGTGTATCAGGCGAAGAGGTGAAAACATTTCGTCATGGGAAGTTGAAAAAGTGATTAATGCCCATCCAAAGGTGCTTGAATCGGCGGCTGTCGGAGTTCCGTCCGAAATCGGGGAGGAAGACGTCAAGGTATATGTCATTTTAAGGGAAGGTGAAACCCTGCCGTATGTTGAATTGATTAAGTGGTGTGAAGACCGTATGGCATACTTTATGGTTCCGCGCTACATTCAATATGTCGATTCCTTTCCCAAAACCGCCACTGAGCGCGTGCAAAAATTTAAGCTGAAGGAAGAAGGGATTGGGGACGCATGGGACAGGGAAAAAGCACTCGGGCGGATTCGAAAAAAATAATGTTTACGGGGGGGAAGATAGTGGATGTAGATCAAGTAGTACGTGTCTTGAAGAATGAAGGGGTCGCAATCGTAGAGATTGATCATCCGCCTGTAAACGCGTTAAGCGGGGAAGTAGTCAATCAACTCACCAATATGATGAAAGATATTGAAGGTGACCCGCACGTGAGGGCAGTGATCATCACAGGAAACGGTGAAAAAGCGTTTGTTGCGGGGGCCAATATTAAGGAATTCCCTGATTGGATCGGCAAAGGAGAGGAATTGGCCGAAGAAAAATCGAAATGGCTTCAGTATCCCTTTGATTTGATTGACCGGCTTTCGAAGCCGACGATTGCGGCGATCAACGGTCTGGCTTTGGGTGGAGGCTGCGAGCTGGCCCTTGCTTGTGATATGCGCATAGCGGAAGAACATGCCCAAATCGGGCTTCCGGAAATCATGCTGGGCCTTTTTCCGGGAGCAGGCGGTACGCAGCGGCTGCCAAGGCTTATCGGGGAAGGGAAAGCAAAAGAATTGATGTTTACAGGGGAACCCGTTTCGGCCCGTGAAGCCCTTCGGATTGGGCTTGTCAATATCGTTGTTCCCCAAGGTGAGGCTGTAAAAAAAGCTCGGGAGCTGGCGAAAAAAATGTCCGGATACTCGATGCCCGCCCTGTCGCTGATGAAAAAAGCAATCACGGAAGGGCGGGACGGATCTCTTGAAAGCGGATTGGCATTGGAAGCCAAATATTTCGGCCAAGTATTTCAAACGGAAGATGTGAAAGAAGGGGTATCAGCCTTTATTGAAAAACGAAGTCCTGCATTTACTCACAAGTAAAGAGAAGGCGGTGTTCAGTCATGTTTCAAAAAGTGTTGATTGCAAACCGGGGTGAGATTGCTGTTCGGATTATACGGACTTGCCAACTGTTAGGCATCCAAACAGTTGCAGTATATTCTGAAGCGGATGCAGATGCGCCGCACGTTCAAAAGGCGGATGAAGCCTACCTTTTGGGAGGCCCAAGAGTGGTTGAAAGTTACCTGAACCCAGAAAAAATTTTGGATGCCGCGACAAAATCCGCAGCGGATGCCATTCATCCGGGATATGGCTTTCTCTCCGAAAACAGTAAATTTGCCAAACGATGTGAAGAAGAAGGCCTTGTATTCATCGGCCCCTCTCCGGATGTGATTTCCCGGATGGGCAGCAAAATTGAATCAAGAAAAGCCATGCAGGAAGCAGGTGTTCCGGTTGTTCCCGGCATTACCCATTCGCTTGCTGATGTAGAAGCAGCCGTTCGGACGGCCGAGGAAATCGGGTTTCCGGTCATGTTAAAAGCTTCCGCCGGCGGCGGGGGGATCGGTATGCAAATTGCCCGCAATGCCGATGAACTGCGAAAAGCATTTGCCGGAAATCAAAAGCGGGCGGCGGATTTTTTTGGCGACAGTGCCATGTATATGGAAAAATATATTGAAAATCCGCGCCATATTGAAATCCAAATTTTGGCCGATAAGCTCGGCAATACCGTTCATTTATGGGAGCGGGAATGCTCCATTCAGCGCCGTCACCAAAAAGTGCTGGAGGAAGCCCCTTCTCCGTTTTTAGATGATGACACAAGGAAGAAAATGGGTGAAGCAGCTGTCAAGGCAGCCCATGCCATAGGATATTCCAATGCCGGGACGGTTGAATTTTTAGTAGATCAAGACAAAAACTTTTATTTTCTGGAAATGAACACCCGCCTGCAGGTGGAACATCCGATTACAGAAGAAATCACCGGGCTGGATTTGGTTGCTGAGCAATTGAAAATTGCAGCCGACTATTCGTTAACGATGTCCCAGTCAGATATCCATCCAAAGGGTCATGCCATAGAAGCAAGAATTTATGCGGAGGATCCGAAAACATTTTTCCCTTCTCCGGGTAAAATAACGAAATTGATATTGCCCGCTGGTCCCGGCGTCCGCAACGATGTCGGTGTACATGACAAATCAAATGTAACGCCTTTTTATGACCCGATGATTGCCAAGCTGATTGTGAAAGGAAAAGACAGGGATGAAGCGATCGGGCGGCTGCAGGCGGCACTTTCGGCCTATGAAGTAGAAGGGATTAAAACCAATATTCCGCTTTTGCAACGAATTGCGGACCATCCTGCTTTTCAAAAAGGCGAGACAGCAACCAATTTTATTGATAAACATTTGAAGCAGTGAGGAGGAATTATTATGAGTAAAGTATTGGCCAGCATGGCTGGAAACGTATGGAAGATTCTTTATAAAGAAGGGGATGAAGTTCAAGCGGGTGAAGATGTTGTCATTTTGGAATCAATGAAGATGGAAATTCCCATCCAGGCTGAAACAGGTGGAGTCATTAAGGAAATCAAAGTCAATGAAGGTGACTTTGTCAACGAAGGTGACGTACTGATCGAGCTGGAATAAATTTTTTTACAAAGGAGCCATGAACCATGTTAAGAGAAACACTGAATAAAAGAATGGAGCGCATTCAGCAAGGCGGTGCTCCCAAATACCATGAACAAAATGAGAAACGGAGGAAGCTTTTCGTCCGCGACCGTTTAAAGCGGCTGCTTGATGCGGATTCATTTTTGGAGGATGCCATGTTTGCCAATTGCGAAGCGGATGGCCTGCCGGCGGACGGAGTCGTGACGGGGCTCGGGAAAATGGGCGGCCAGACGGTTTGTGTCATGGCGAACGATTCCACTGTAAAGGCCGGTTCATGGGGGGCAAGGACCGTAGAGAAAATCATCCGCATCCAGGAAACGGCCGAAAAGATGAGGGTCCCGCTCATTTATCTGGTTGATTCGGCAGGTGCAAGAATTACCGACCAGGTAGAAATGTTTCCGGGCCGCCGCGGGGCAGGGAGAATTTTTTACAATCAAGTAAAACTGTCCGGAAAAATCCCGCAAATTTGTGTGTTATTCGGTCCATCAGCAGCTGGTGGTGCTTATATACCCGCTTTTTGCGATATCGTCATCATGGTTGATCAAAATGCTTCCATGTATCTCGGTTCGCCGCGAATGGCGGAAATGGTCATCGGGGAAAAGGTGACACTGGAAGAAATGGGCGGTGCCCGCATGCATTGTTCGGTATCAGGGTGCGGGGATGTATTGGCCCATAATGAGGAAGAAGCCATTGAGCTGGTTAAAAGTTATCTCTCGTATTTTCCGGCGAATTTTTCGGAAAAGCCGCCGGTACGGGAAGCAGTTCCTGCAAAAAAGTTGGAAAAAACATTGGAAGAGCTCATTCCTGCCAATCAAAACGCTCCGTTCAATATGTATGACTTTATAAATGGAATTATTGATGAGGATTCATTTTTTGAAATCAAGAAGTTGTTTGCAGGTGAAATCATTACCGGGCTTGCCAGACTGGATGGAAAACCGGTCGGAATCATCGCGAACCAACCCCGGGTGAAAGGCGGCGTATTATTTCATGACTCTGCAGACAAGGCGGCCAGATTTATGACCCTTTGCGATGCATTTCATATTCCGCTCCTGTTCCTTGTCGATGTTCCCGGCTTCATGATCGGAACAAAAGTGGAGCGTGAAGGAATTATCCGCCACGGGGCGAAAATGATCTCGGCGATGTCGGAAGCGACGGTGCCCAAAATCTCCATCATTGTCCGGAAGGCGTATGGGGCGGGATTATATGCGATGTGCGGACCGGCGTTTGAACCGGATTGCTGCCTTGCGCTGCCCTCAGCCCAAATCGCTGTGATGGGGCCGGAAGCTGCCGTAAACGCTGTCTATGCAAAGAAAATAGCCGAGCTTGATGAAAGTGAGCGGAATGCTTTTATCCAGCAAAAGAGAAAAGAGTATAAGGAAGGGATTGATATATATAAACTGGCTTCGGAAATGATCGTCGACGGCATCGTTTCCGCCGATTCGCTACGCGGAGAACTGATCCAACGGTTTGAAGCATATTCGTCAAAGTATACGGTTTTTTCCGAACGAAAACACCCGGTTTATCCAGTTTAAGAAAAGCCGTTCATGGGGTTCCGTGGAACCCCGAAAACAAAAAATGACGGAATATTTAGTGGAGGTTCATTTTTCAAACTTATTAAAAAGGAGGAATACGGATGTCGCGTACAGATCAAGCCATTTATGCACTGCTCGGACTTTCCATTGTGATGTTCATCGGGATGGTAACCGGGTCCTGGAGGGCAGTTCTCTATCCTTATTTACTGATGATCGGGCTTGCCATCTTCCTGGGGCTGATCAAAGATGTCAAAAAAAATCCCCGTAAAATTTGGATTCCCGTAACGGTTACAGCGATTTATTTACTTTTGTATATATTCCACGATGTCATCACGCTGGATTCCCCGTCAGGAGGAACGGGTTTCATATTTGGTCTTTCACCGGCAATGGCTTTGTATATTTTCGGCATTTGGCCAATGGCTGTTCTTGTTTGTCTATTATATACTTTGACCTTTCCGAAAGATGATGTTACACAGCAGCTCCGTCATGGGGGCAAAAAGAACATAAATATTGAGGGGTGAAGTCTTTGAGTACTACAATCATTATTATTGTAGCCATCTATTTGCTTATTTGTATTTTGATCGGGCTATGGGCAACAAGAAGAACGAAAACAGCGAGCGACTTTTTAATTGCCGGAAGAAATTTGGGCATGTTTGTCATGGCGATTGCGGCGTTTTCTTCGATTCAAAGCGGATTTGGCATGCTGGGCGGCACCGGATTGACTTTCAGCAACGGGATGGGATTCGTTGCGGGAATCGGCATATCGGCTTCGTTGGGATTTGCGCTAACATGGTATTTGGCTGGCAAAAGGATTTGGCAAATCGGGAGTTTGGGTGAAGTTTATACGCTCGGTGACGTCGTGGAAAAAAGATACGAAAGCAAGGCTGTCCGCGGATGGCTTGGTCTTGCGATTGCTTTTGGCGTGATAGGTTATTTGGGGACGCAAGTCCAGGCGATGGGTGTCATCATGCAAAGTATTTTTGGCATCTCTCCCAAGCTGGGGGCCATTATCGGGCTTGGCATTCTCGCGTTTTATTGTGTAGGCGGGGGCATTATTGCAAGCGTTTATACAGATCTTTTCCAAGGAGTTATTATGGTTGTTGTTTCTTTGATTGTCTTTTTCCTGGCCATCAATGCAGGAGGCGGTGTGCAAACTATTTCCGAAAACCTTCAAAGTGCCGATCCCCTGTTAACTTCATCTTTTGGAACATATCCAATCATCACCGTTGTCTGCTGGATTTTTTTGTTCAGCCTGGGAGCAGCAGGACAGCCGCATTTTATTAATAAATTCTTAATGATTAAAAGCCAAAAAGAATTAAAGTGGGGTGCTTTTACGGCAGGTCTTGCGTATGCTTTTACCACCTTATTGGTGATTGGGATTGGGCTGACAGCCAGGTCCCTGGAAATTCAAGGGAAGTTTCCGGAGATTGCTTCCCCTGACGAGTCTCTTACCACCTTTGTTACGCATTTTACCTCGCCGATTGTGGCAGGCCTTGTGCTTTCCGGGCTACTTGCAGCTATCATGTCTACTGGGTCCGCATTCGTTACATTGGGTGCAGCCAGTTTAATACGAGATATCCCGAGGGCATTTAATAAACAGGTTAAAAATGAATTGCTGTTCAATCGGCTGGCGGTCGTCGGACTATTGATATTATCTCTTTTATTTTCGTTTTATATGGATACGCTCGTTGCTTTGCTCGGCATCTTCGGCTGGGGAACATTCGCTTCTGCAGTATTCCCGCCCATCGTTTTGGGGCTGATTTGGAAAAAGGCCACAAAATACGGGGCGATTGCCAGTATTATCGTCGGGCTGATCTTAAACTTCACCTTGGAAATTTTGAATAAATACGAAGTTTCCCTTTTGCCGCCAGGCGTCATTGTCGGAGCATTTGCCTTTATCGTATCGATTATCGTGTTTATCGGCGTTTCCCTTCTGACACAGGAGTCTGTCGTCAAATTGGACAAAGATGTAGTTGATGCGATGGAGGGATAAGGTTGTTTCGGCGGAAGTCTATCTTTTTCGGTCCGGGTTCTTTATGATAAGACTGAAGGAAGGTGATGGAACATGGGGAAATGTAATTTGGATCACTCGCGTGAAGATGTTGTAAAAAAGCTCGATGATCAAAAACCATTCTTGCCAAAAGGACTGGCCGGCAGGACAGAAGCATTTTTAAAAAATGAACATTCTCAGGAAACGTTGAATGAACTGTTTCATCTCTTGAAAAAGTATGACCTGGCCAGTGAAGAAGAGCGAGAGGGAAGAAATGAAAGGATTGCGGGATTGGTGAATAAGACAGGTGTCTGAGTTCTCAGACACCTGTTCCTTTTGTTGCTAGTGTTCTTGATTGATAAGGATTAACGAAGCTCAAACCTGTTCCTGGTTTTGACAGAATATATTGTCATTGCCTTAGCTGTAAATGTATCTATAAGGTTCGTTATAAACAAATGTTCTCCTTCGGATGTTTCTTTACTCCTTCTTTAAGAGGAGGTTTAGTAACTTCATTTTTATTTTGCCGGGGAGTCTGGCAGAGGAACTGGGACATTTTTCACAAAGCGAGCAGCCTCAGGAAACGTTGAATGAAGTATTCCATTTATTGAAGAAATATGATTTGCGCATAAAGGAGTGAAAGGGAAGAGAGAGATAGAAAGTTTAAAAATTTAATAAAAGATAGGGTATAGTTCGTAACTTGAACGCAGGCCTTTAAGTAAGAAGTTTAACCATTCTCTGAAATTGATTAAACCTCTTTTTAATGGCTTTTTTGCGGAACATATGTTTGCTTCATGGTATAATTCAGGTATCAAACGGGTCAAGGATGTGATAAACTGATGGTAACAAGTTTGGTATTGGAAAAGCCCCGAGAATACATGAATGTCGACTATGACGGCCTATGGAAGAAATTGATTTATGAATTGTTTGAAGAATTTCTGTTGTTTTTTGCTGCTCATTTATACGAGGAGGTAGATTTTTTAAAGAAACCTGAATTTTTGCAGCAAGAGCTTTTCCGGGAAATTATCCAGGAAAAGAAAGGGAAACAGGTTGCCGATCAAGTGGTGAAGGTTTTTCTGAAGAACGGCGGAGAAAAGTGGATTTTTATCCATATTGAGATTCAAGGAGATCCCGATCCGGACTTTTCTAAAAGGATGTTTCGTTATTACTATCGAATATTTGATAAGTACGACCGCGATGTGATCGCCATCGCTTTGTTAACAGATGCTTCTAACTATTTCCGGCCAAATATGTATCAACGTTCCTCTTTTGGCACAACATTAACGTACCAATATAATATCTACAAATTTCAAGATCAAGATGAAGAACAACTGCTACGTTCCAAGAACCCCTTTGGTTTGGCTGTGTTGGCAGGCAAATATGCCAATGAAGCCAAACGCGACACTGAAAAACGCTATCGCTTTAAAAGAGAAATCATCCAATCCGTATTGCAACATAAGAATTATCCCCCAGAAGAACGACGCCTATATGTATCTGCTCTCATTTATTTCATTGACTATCTGCTGCAAATTCCAGAAGAACTGACAAAAAAGCTAAGAAGGGAAATTATCATATCAGAGGAGGCAAAGGAAATGCTCTATCTCGATCGAAACAACTTACCATTAAGTTGGTCTGAATGGGAGAAAACAGTCAAGGAGGAAGGAAGAGAGGAAGGAATTGAAAAAAAACAACGGGAGATTGCCAAAAAGATGTTGCAGGAAGGCTATTCAATACAAGAGATTGTGAAAGTGACCGAACTTTCGGAAGCGGAAGTTCGGAAATTATAAAAGGTGTGGGTGCCTGGTACCCACACTTTTTATATACCGCACAAACAGTGGAACAGAATCTAAATCCTTGATAATTGGAAGTGCGGAATTACTTATAATGGAGAATAAGAGGAGAGTGTTGAGACATGAGCTACGAAGTGATCATTATCGGTGCCGGTTCCATGGGAATGGCTGCAGGATATTATTTATCAAATAAAGGAAAGAAGGTATTGTTGATCGATGCTTTCGATCCGCCGCATACGGAAGGTTCCCATCATGGAGAAACCCGGATTATCCGGCATGCCTATGGCGAGGGGGAAAATTACGTTCCGCTTGCGCTTAGAGCGCAGGAGCTGTGGCTTGCATTAGAAAAAGAATCCAACGGAAAGTTGTTCTTGCAGACGGGTGTTTTAAATGTGGGTGCCCCTGATTCGGCGTTTATAAAAAATGTCATCAAGAGCGGTGAAACCTATTCATTGCCTGTTGAGGTGTTAACTGCCGCGGAAATGAATAAAAGATGGCCTGGATTCCAATTCACGGATGATCTCATCGGCTGTTTTGAAAAAAATTCCGGTGTCCTTATGGTTGAAGATTGCATCCGGTCATACCGGGAACTTGCAGAAAAAAATGGTACAGTACTTAAAACAAACACAACCGTGACATCAATAGAAGCCACCGAATCTTCGGTTACCGTTAAAACGGACTGTGAGGTTTTTACAGGTGAAAAATTGATCGTCACTGCCGGAAAAGGGACAGGTCCCATCCTTTCCACGTTGGGTCTGGAATTGCCGCTTCAGCCCGTAAGAAAAACTTTTTCCTGGTTTGATTCTGACGAAGCCGTTTATCGTATGAACCAATTTCCTGCTTTCGCGGTCAATTATCCAAATTCGGATGAATTGTACTATGGCTTTCCAAGCATAGATGGTGCAGGGGTAAAAATCGGCCGCCACGATGAAGGACATCCGGTGCAGCCGGGGGAAAAATTGGCCGATTTCGGAACAATTCCCGACGATAAACAGGACGTAAAGGGCTTCGCCGAAAGATTCTTGTCCCGCGAAATGCCACTAAAATATGGAAAAACCTGTGTTTACACAAATACGCCAGACAGCGATTTTATCATTGACAAGCATCCTGATTTGAAAAATGTATTCTTTGCCTGCGGTTTTTCCGGGCATGGATTCAAATTCGCCAGTGTCGTCGGAGAGATATTGAGCCAAATGATCATGGATGGAAAAACTGAAATGGATATATCCGCTTTTGCAATTGACAGGTTTTGATCGCTGACCGAGATAAATTGGGAACGATCGTGGTCATTTTAGTCGACCGGATAACAAGCATTTATTTACCGCAATGGATTGTCCCAGTATGTTATAGTCTTCTTCTCTTAGCCGGTATCGTTTTTATCATTCAGCTATGGAAATGGGAACAGAAAAAGGATATCGTACTGTAAGGGAGCGGTAAAATTGTCATCATTTGAATTGAATTGGGAAAAAAGATGTTTTTTGAAAAATAAGAATGAAGATCTCCAAAAATCATGGCAAAGATGTATAAAATGAACATAAAAAAGAACTGACCTAGTGGTTAGTTCTTTTTTTTGGCAAACCTGCCACATTAGGCTTATATTCCGCTTGATTCAAACCCGGAAGCAACTGAACATCTCCAATCAAGCACACCGCTTTAACGGATTAAAAGATTGATGCTATAAAGAAAAAACGCGTTGAAGCATGTGTTTGCGCGGATTTTTCATTTATATTAAGCTGACAGTAAATGAACGGATTTTGAAAGATGCTCTAAAAGATGTAAGGAGTGATAGAAAATGAGAGCGACAGAGACAAGGACATTTGATGCCGAATTGCAGTTTCCGATGCTGCAGGTAGTCGATCATGAAGGGAATCTTGTAAATGACACGTATAAAAGCGAAATGACAAAGGAATTGGCTCAAACGTTTTACCGGCAGCTAAAAAAAATGCGGTTATTTGACCGGAAAGCGGTCAATCTTCAGCGCCAGGGACGTCTGGGAACTTATCCGCCGTTTGAAGGGCAGGAAGCGGCACAAGTTGGAAGCGCTTTATCGTTGGATGACACGGACTGGATGTTCCCGACATATAGAGACCATGCGGCGATGATTACTTTTGGCCAGTCCTACAATATTTTGGCCAATTGGAATGGGCGGATTGAAGGCAACGTGCCGCCAAAAGGGAAGAAGATCCTGCCGCCGTCGGTCCCGATTGCCACACAGCTTCCACTTGCAACAGGTGCAGCGATGGCAGCCAAATTTCAAGGAGATACGGCAGCTTCAATCGCTTATTTCGGAGATGGAGCGACATCGGAAGGCGATTTCCATGAAGGGCTGAATTTTGCGAGCGTATTCAAAGCCCCCGTTGTATTTTTCAATCAAAACAATGGTTATGCGATTTCTGTTCCGATTGAAAAGCAGATGAATTCAAAAACGATTGCCCAAAAATCAGTCGCCTATGACATGCCGGGCGTCCGCATTGACGGGAATGATATTTTCATCGTTTATTTTGAGACGAAAAAAGCGCTCGCGCGTGCGCGAAGCGGTGAAGGGCCCACTTTAATTGAAGCGGTTACATGGAGATACGGCGCCCATACAACGGCAGACGATCCGAAAAAATACCGTGACCAGCAGGAAAGTGAACAACGGAGAAAGTATGATCCAGTCACGAGGCTTGAACTGTTTATGAAAAAGAATGGCTATTGGGACGAAGTTTGGGCACTGAGCGTTGAAGAAGAGGCAACAGAAGAAATTGAGGCGGCGGTGAAGGAAATGGAAATGATGCCTCCGCCAGATGTAAATGATCTTTATGATCACATGTTTGAGGAGCTTCCGTGGACGATTGCAGAACATAAAAAACAATATTTGGAGCATTTGAGAGGTGGAACAAGATGATTGCTGCCGAAACGAAACAAATGACGCTGATTCAGGCGGTTACGGACGGATTGCGCACGATGCTGAGAGAAAGAGAGGAAGTCCTCGTTTTGGGTGAGGACGTCGGAAAAAACGGCGGTGTGTTCCGGGCAACGGATGGGCTCCAGGAAGAATTTGGCGAACAGCGGGTGATTGATACGCCTTTGAGTGAAGCGGGAATCATCGGGACATCCATCGGGATGGCGATGTACGGCATGAAGCCTGTCGCTGAAATCCAATTTTTGGGGTTTGTTTACCCGGCCTATGAGCAGATTATGACCCACGCAACACGCATGCGCTATCGTTCCATGGGGCAGTTTACCGTGCCGCTGGTGATCCGGGCCCCGTACGGAGCGGGGGTCCGCGCCCCGGAAATCCATTCGGACAGTGTGGAGGCATTGTTCACCCATATGCCCGGAATCAAAGTCGTCTGCCCGTCCAATCCGTATGATGCCAAAGGCTTGCTTATATCTGCCATTGAAGATCCCGATCCGGTCCTGTTCCTGGAATCCCTGCGCCTGTACCGCTCGGTAAGGGGAGAGGTGCCGGAGGGAAAATATACGGTGGAAATCGGAAAAGGGGCCCGGTTAAAAGAAGGGGAAGATATGACCATCATCGCCTGGGGAGCGATGATGCCGATCGCCATGAAAGCTGCAGAGCAGGCGGAGCAAGAAGGCATTACCTGTGATGTGATCGATTTGCGGACATTATATCCGATTGACAAAGATATTATCGCCGAATCGGTCCAAAAGACGGGCCGTTGCGTCATCGTCCATGAAGCACACGGCACAGGCGGACTTGGCAACGATGTTGTTTCGATCATCAATGATACCTCTTTCCTATATATGAAAGCTCCGATCGAAAGGGTCACCGGAGCGGACGTCCATGTTCCATTTTGGGCTTTGGAAGAACATTATGTGCCGACGCCTGCACGTGTCAAGGAAGCAATCGACAAAGTCATCCATTTTTAAGGAGGGATTTGAATGATCGAGGTAAAATTGCATGATATTGGCGAAGGAATGACAGAAGGGGATATCATATCGTATCTGGTGAAAGAAGGCGACACTGTCACTGTTGACCAGCCGCTAGTCGAGGTCCAGACAGAAAAAATGGTAGCGGAATTGACATCACCGGCCAACGGCACCGTCAAGGAAATTTTGGTTGATATCGGAAAAACGATTCCGGTCGGAACAACGATTTTGACCATCGCATCTGAACAAGGTTCAGATCCAGCTCCTTTCAATGCAAAAAAAGAGGGGGCCATATCAGCCATTCCGATACAAAAATCAATGATTATGGAAAAACCCAGGCAAGATCCGCTTAAAAGGGTGAAGGCCGCTCCTTATACAAGAAAAGTGGCCAGGGAACATGACGTGGATATTGCACTTGTCGAAGGAACGGGACGCGGGGGGCGGATAACGGTCGAAGACGTTCTCCGGTATGTAAAAGAAAGGGATCACGGCCGAACGGAAGCAGTGTCCGTCCCGGAAGAAACGCAAGCCGCGGAAAAAGAAACTGCACCACAGTCCGAGGAACAATTTGACACGATTCCATTCAAAGGCCGCCGCAAGCAAATCGCGATGAAAATGAGCCAGTCGCTCTTTACGATCCCCCATGTTTGTCATTTTGAGGAAGTCGACATGACCGAACTGCTCCATTTCCGCAAAGAGCTGAAAGCAATGGATGAAAATATTTCTGTTGCCGCCTTTTTCATTAAGGTGCTGGCCATCGCGTTAAAAGAATACCCGGTGTTCAATGCCAAACTGGATGAAGAAAATGAAGTAATCCGCCTCGGAAAATCGGTGCACATGGGCATTGCCGCCGATGCGGAGGAAGGCTTGATCGTTCCGGTTATCCGCGATGCGGATAAAAAATCGCTCCGCGTCATTCATCGGGAAATGAAGGAACTGACACAAAAAGCGAAAGAGAACAAATTGACGGTAAAGGAAATCACAGGCAGCACGTTTACGATCAGCAATGTAGGGCCAATGGGAAGCATTGGCGCCACACCGATCATCAATTATCCTGAAACCGGTCTCATGGCATTCCACAAAACGAAAAAGATGCCTGTCGTAAATGAAAATGATGAGATCGTCATCCGTTCCATCATGAATGTAACGATGACATTTGACCACCGTGTCGCCGATGGCGGTACAGCGATCGCTTTTACCAACCGGTTTAAATCCCTGATTGAAAATCCTAAAAAATTAATGCTGGAGCTTGTCTAGCAAATAATTGAACGGAGGAAAAAGAAAATGGCAAAACAGCTTGAAAAGTCATCAATCGGCAATGAAGATATTTTTCAAAAAATGGCCAACCATGAGCAAGTCGTCTTTTGCAACGATCCGGCCTCCGGCCTGCGGGCAATCATCGCGATTCATGATACAACGCTCGGTCCGGCACTGGGAGGGACCCGGATGTATCCTTATGCAAGCGTGGACGAGGCACTTAAAGACGTCCTTCGCCTGTCAGAAGGGATGACGTATAAATGCGCAGCTGCCGGTCTCGACTTTGGCGGCGGGAAAGCGGTCATTATCGGCAATCCGGAAAAAGACAAATCACCGGCTTTGTTCCGGGCGTTCGGCCAATTCGTAGACTCCCTGAATGGAAGATTCTATACGGGTACAGACATGGGAACGACAATGGATGATTTCGTCCACGCATTGAAAGAGACGAATTTTATTAACGGCATTCCCGAACAATACGGCGGAAGCGGCGATTCATCCATTCCGACTTCACAAGGGGTTGTCTATGCACTGAAAGCGACGAACAAGTATTTGTTCGGCAGTGATCACCTTTCCGGAAAAACATACGCCATCCAGGGGTTGGGGAAAGTAGGATATAAGGTGGCGGAACAATTACTTGAAGCCGGCGCCAATTTATTTGTAACAGACATTCATGAACATGTCCTGAAATCCATCAAAGAAAAATCAAAAGAACTGGGCGGCTCGGTAACGATTGTAAAAAGCGATGAGATTTACAGTGTGGATGCCGATGTGTTCGTCCCCTGTGCGCTGGGCGGCGTGATCAATGACGAAACGATTCCCCGGTTAAAAGTAAAAGCCATTGTGGGATCTGCAAACAACCAGCTCCTCAGTGACCATCATGCAAAGTTGCTGGAAGAAAAGGGAATTCTTTATGCGCCTGATTATATTGTCAATGCCGGCGGGCTGATCCAGGTAGCTGACGAACTGTATGGACCGAATAAGGAACGGGTATTGCTCAAAACGAAAGAAATATACCGCTCCCTCCTGGAAATTTTTAAACAGGCTGATCTTGACTGCATCACGACGGTGGAAGCAGCAAACCGAAAATGCCAAAAGACGATTGAAGACCAACGGAACCGCAACAGCTTTTTTACAAGGGGCCGCAAGCCAAAGTGGAATATTAAAGAATGAGTGATTTGAAAGCGCGAACATTGGAAGGGAGAAGTCTGGATGAACAAACATGATACAATAGATCTGATGGAGGTGGCCAACAACAAAGCCACCCCTCCGAATTGTGATCTCACCCTGCAGATTCAAACTGTTTTTGCGAAGGATGGAAAAGCAAAAGGGATTTGGGAAGTGGACGAAAAATTCCTGAATGGACTCGGAGTGACAATGGGCGGATACCTTGCTTCGGCGGCGGATATCATGATGGCGTATGCCATTTCGTCGCTGCTGAAGGAAGGCCAGACCTTTGCTTCGATTGATTTACATACAACCTTTCACCGGCCGGTTTTTCCCGGAACAGTGGAAGTGTACGCTGTCGTTGAAAGGCTCGGAAAAAAGGTGGCCTACTTAACGGCGGAATTGGTACAGAACGATAAAAAAGCGGGGAATGCTGTTTCTTCCGTCATGATTATTGAAAAATAAGAAACCTTTTGGAAAGACGTCAATTCAACTGAAATAGACTAAGTCGTTGTATAATATAATTCTCTTTATTTTTTTCAGAAAAACTGGAGGTCTCCATGAATTCTCATAAACAGTTGAACTTATACTATGCATGGGCCCCAATTGTCATACTGACCCTGTTGGCGGCATTGTCCATCTTCAAATGGGATGCGGGCATGTTCATTCCTTTACTGGGGGGCATCATTGCCACTGCCACTGTCGGAATGATGGCAGGATTCAAATGGGCAGAGCTTGAAAAGTTCATTGCTCAAGGGGTGGCCCGGGCTCTGCCTGCCATTTTCATCCTTTTTCTTATCGGCATAATCATTGGTACATGGATTCTGGGCGGTGTAATTCCTACCATTATCTATTATGGCCTGGGAATTCTCAGCCCGAAAATTTTTCTGCCTGCGGTCGCTTTTATTACGGGGATTGTTTCCATGACACTTGGAAGCTCGCTCACTTCCATTGCAACGGTGGGTCTTGCCTTGATGGCAATAGGGGAAGGCCTGGGCTTTCCTGCGGCCATTGTTGCCGGTGCGGTCATTTCCGGTGCCTTTTTGGGGGATAAGCTGTCACCTTTGTCAGACACGACCAATATTGCACCGGTTATGGCTGATACGGATCTGTTCAGCCATATCCGCCATATGCTTTGGGATACAGTTCCGGCATTTGCCATTTCCCTTATACTGTATTGGGTTGTCGGCCTCAATTATTCGGCCGGGGCAGCAACTGATGGAAAAGTCCAGGAGATCATGCAGGGGCTGGACAAGCTCTTTCTGATCAATCCGCTGCTCCTGATTTTGCCTTTGCTTACTTTTTATGTTGTTTACAAGCGCCTTCCCGCTGTCCCTTCATTGATTTTTATCAGTGCGCTGGGTGCCTTGATTGCGTTTTTTGTCCAGGGAAGCAGTATCACCCAAATTGTGAACGTGATGACCGACGGTTATACGGTTGATACAGGCGTAGAAACGATAGATTCATTGTTGAACCGCGGCGGCATCACATCCATGCTTCCGACGATCGGGCTGGTTGTACTGGCAACAGGATTGGGCGGAATATTGGACGGCACCGGGGCATTCAAAAGAATAATCGATGCGGTGGCGCACAAAATCAGGAGCACCGGTTCACTGATTCTGTCCACCATTTCATCAACGTTTTTAGTCGGCTTGGCAAGCGGCGAGCAATATTTGTCCATCATCTTGCCGGCCAGAACATTCCGCGATAAGTTTAAAGAACGGGGATTGGATACGAAAAACCTGTCCAGATGCGTGGAAGCCGCCGGTACGGTGGGAATTACACTTATCCCATGGAGTGTACCGTCCATTTTTGCCACACAGGTCTTGGGCGTAAAGGCAACGGCATTTATTCCGTTCATCTTTTTTGCTTTTCTCGTGCCTGTCATCAATATCATCTACGGCTATTTGGATATTTCCATTGCCAGGAAAGATTACTCAGAACCCAGACAGAATAAAGAGGATTACAAATTCAATTTGGCTGTTCGGAAAGTCAGCGAAAACTGACTCTTCCGGCAGCCTTTTATTTTTCACGGCTCTTAAGCAAAAAAATGGTTTATAAATTTCACACTTCTTGTGATAGTATTATTAATATTCAGGAAAACATCAAGCTGAAAGTACTTAAAGGAGGGCTAATATTGGGAAAGACAGAAACACTTCATACTTCCGCAGGGAAACACGTGACACTCCAACAGATTTTTGAAGCTAAAAGGCGAGTCTATCAAATTGTAAAACCTACACCGTTTATCCAATCCATCCAGCTTTCGGATCAACTCGGTTCACCCGTATATTTGAAACTTGAAAACTACCATGAAATTGGCGCTTTTAAAGTAAGGGGTGCCGCGAATAAAATTTTGCAATTGTCAAATGAAGAAAAAAAGCGTGGAGTCGCCACTTTTTCTACTGGGAACCACGGACTGGCAGTTGCCTATGTGGCGAAAAAAATGGGGATTTCTGCAACCGTTTGCATTTCAAATCGTGTTCCAAAAGCAAAAGTGGACGCCATACGGTTGGCAGGGGCACGGATTGAAATCGTCGGGGAAGGGCAGGATGATGCAGAAAAATACTGCTATGAATTGGAGGAAAAAAACGGTGTAACGGTGATTAAGCCGTTTGACGACCCCGATATTATCGCCGGACAGGGGACGATTGGCATCGAAATGGCAGAAGAGGAACCAGACATTGAAGTTGCCGTGATACCGATATCCGGAGGGGGACTGTTTGCCGGTATTGCAACCGCTTTAAAGTCATATAATCCGAAAATGAAAATGATTGGCGTATCGATGGAGCGTTCTCCCGTCATGTATGAGAGTATCCGGGCCGGAAAGCCTGTGATCCTGAAGGAACAGCCCACGCTTGCGGATAGTTTGCTTGGAGGAATTGGGCTCAACAATGCGTATACTTTTGAGATTGCCAAAAATCTGGTAGATGATTTTGTACTGGTATCGGAAGAAGAAATTGCCGAAGCAATGGGCTTTATGGCGGCCGAACACCGGATGATTGTAGAGGGGGCTGCAGCTACCGGAGTTGCAGCATTGCTGAATAGAAAGATAGATTTGGCAGGCATGAAGGCAGGAACGATTATCACCGGAAATAATGTGGATCTCTCTGTTATTTCAAATGTGATTCAAGACTATCAACGGAAATAGTGCATATTGCCTTATATCACATTATGGGGGAGGGTGAACGTTGAATCTGTTATTGGAAGAGGTATTAAAGTTTCCCATTTTCGAGACTGCAAAGGTTATTTCTGGGAAAGGCGTCATCAGTCAAAAATCAGTGGAATGGGTGTCCGTCATTGAAAGTCCCGTAGAAAATTTTGTCAGGGAGAATGAGCTGGTTTTAACAACAGGCATTGGCTGTTATACGAATATGCAGTCTTTTTTTGATTTTTGCAAAGACGTTTACGAGTCTGGTGCATCCGCCTTGGCGATTGCCACAGGCCACTATATTAATAGAATACCGGAAGAAATCACCCAGTTTGCAGAGAAAAATCATTTTGTTCTTTTGGATTTGCCGTGGGAAATTCGATTCGCAGATATCATACACGAAGTGACAAGCGCCATTAACCATATTCAACACGATGAACTGATCAGATTAAAAGAATTCCAGCAGCAGCTGATTGAAATGTTTTTAACGAAGCAGCCTTTTGCGGAAATTATTCGTGTCGTTGAGAAAGAATTGGGGCTCCCGGTACTTGTTGTAAACAACAAAGGGCATGTTGCAGCTGGTTCCGCCAATATTCACCAAGTTCGCCGCTTGTGGAAAAGTATGAAAGAAAATAACGATGCCGAGGAGTCGCATCATCCGATTTTTTCCAAGTTAAATAGGACAATCGGCAAGGAAGTTCAATTGTTTCACATGAACATTCAATCCAGTGAACAAGATCAAGGTGTTTTTTTTATCGTTGCCCCTCCAACCTATAAGATGAGATTAAGAGAAGTCAATATTATTGAACAGGCTGTTATGGTTTCTGCACTTTGGTTGACGAGTGAGACGGCCATTGCAGAAAATAAGGCGCTTTTGCAGAATGAATTTGTGATCGGGTTAACGGGAGAAGAAGAGCCGGAAGTGGAAACGTTACGGGAGAAGGCGCGGAATCTCGGTTTTGATATTGACTTAAAATATGAATGCATTATTGGTTATCCGGAAAATTTGGAGACTCTTTTTTATGAAGATGGCGGGACCAATCATGAAACAAAGCATTCGTGGTTTGAAAGCATGATGACGTATATTGAGAGTGAACTGGCCGATGCCGGCCAATCGATTCATCGGAACGTGATGTATGCTCAGGAAGAGGATAAACTGGTCATATTCCTGGAGACAACCGATTTCGCATCCCAATCGTCTTCGAATGGAACGATCAATCAGTTTCTGGACCATGTGGAGCGCAGATTAAATAAACTGCTTCCCGGGCTGATTGTGTCATGGGGAATTGGAAAGCATGAAGATGGGAAAATGACTTTTTTCCGAAGTTATCAAAAGGCACTTTCCGCCTTGGAAGTCGGAAGAAAGCAAAAAGGGATCGGGAAGCGCTACCATTTTGACAATACCCGGATCAGCCGGCTTATTTTAAACTTATCGAAAAATGAAGAAGTGCGGGAAATTGCTATGTCAACACTTTCCCCGTTGATCGAATATGATCAAAAAAGAGAAATGGATTTGATTAATACGTTTATTGCCTATAATGAAAACTCCGGAAATGTAAGCCAAGCTGCCCGCGTTTTGAACTTGCATCGCCAATCTTTATTATATAGGCTCCGAAAAATTGAATCACTGACAAACCTCTCCTTAACAAATCCGGATGATTTGTTTTTGCTTGATTTCAGCATCAAAATTTGGATGAGCGGCATGAATCAAAATAAAGACCGGTTTGTACTTTGAGAAAAAATTGGACAGGTTCTTTGCCTGTCTTATTTTTTATTCAAATTGTATAAAGACATCCCGGTGAAATTCATACAAGTTTTATAATGTTTTTTACATTTTTACTATTTATAATGAAATATAAATGTAAGCACTTACAAGACAAAGAACGACGAAAGCTGGCAGATTTCTTGTTTTGGGGGAGCAGCAATTTTCAAGCATGATACAAAGGAATGTCTATTTTATGAGGAGCAGAAGCAGTCGCGTACAATTTCTAAAATACAGCAAACAAGGGGGATAATCATGAAAAAATATTTTGTCATTTTGGCAGCCGTCCTTTTGGTTCTTATCAGTGCATGCGGATCCAATAACGCGTCTAAAGGTGGAGGGAAAGCGAAAAGCGACAAAGGCACCCTTGAACGAATC